>NZ_SZWV01000036.1:40310-72515 GCF_005280945.1 Citrobacter sp. wls718 | reverse complement strand
GTCAGGGGCGCGTGGTCCATGCGCACCAGCCGGGACAGATGATCGTCGACGAGGTGTTTGGTGCCGGTACCGACGCCCGAACGCTCAATGCCGCACAGCTTGTCCAGGTCGCGCGGCGAATGGCGAATCTGATCGTGGAAGTGATTGACGGCACGCCTTCTGCCCTGGCGCAGGCGCTGATGCAAACTGGTTTACTGCCTGCGGGCGTGAAACCGGATGTGATTACGCTTTCCGGAGGAGTGGGCGAGTGCTACCGCAACCAGCCTGCCGATCCGTTCTGTTTTTCTGACATTGGACCGCTGCTGGCGACGGCGCTGCATGAACATCCGCGCTTGCGTGAGATGAACGTGCAGTTCCCGGCGCAAACCGTGCGCGCCACGGTGATTGGCGCCGGGGCGCATACGCTGTCGCTGTCGGGCAGCACCATCTGGCTGGAAGGCGTGGCACTTCCGCTGCGCAATCTGCCGGTGGCGATCCCGGTTGACGACGCTGATTTGGTGGCGGCCTGGCAGTTGGCGCTGGTGCAGCTCGATCTTGATCCGAAAACAGACGCCTATGTGCTGGCGCTGCCCGGGTCGCTGCCGGTGCGCTACGCCGCGCTATTAACGGTCATCGACGCGCTGCTGGCCTTTGTCGCGCGTTATCCGAATCCGCATCCCCTGCTGGTGGTAGCCGAGCAGGATTTTGGTAAAGCCCTGGGCATGCTGTTACGCCCACAGTTACAGCAACACCCGCTGGCGGTCATCGATGAGGTGATTGTCCGGGCGGGGGACTATATCGACATTGGTACGCCTCTTTTTGGCGGATCGGTTGTGCCGGTGACGGTGAAATCACTCGCATTTCCTTCCTGAGGGAACGACTTATGAAACTAAAGACCACATTGTTCGGCAATGTTTATCAGTTTAAGGATGTAAAAGAGGTGCTGGCCAAAGCCAACGAACTGCGTTCGGGGGATGTGCTGGCAGGTGTCGCCGCGACAAGCTCACAGGAGCGCGTGGCGGCCAAACAGGTGTTGTCGGAAATGACGGTGGCGGATATTCGCAACAACCCGGTGATTTCCTATGAAGAGGACTGCGTCACGCGTCTGATTCAGGATGACGTCAACGAAACAGCCTATAACCGCATCAAAAACTGGAGCATCAGTGAGCTGCGCGAGTACGTGTTGAGTGATGAAACCTCTGTCGATGACATTGCGTTTATGCGCAAAGGGTTAACGTCAGAAGTGGTCGCTGGGGTGGCAAAAATTTGCTCCAACGCGGACCTGATCTACGGCGGCAAAAAAATGCCGGTGATCAAAAAAGCCAACACCACGATCGGCTTGCCGGGCACCTTCAGCTGCCGTTTGCAGCCGAACGACACCCGTGACGATGTGCAGAGTATTGCCGCGCAAATCTACGAAGGGCTTTCTTTCGGTGCGGGCGATGCGGTGATCGGCGTTAACCCGGTAACCGATGACGTGGAGAACTTAAGCCGCGTACTCGACACCGTGTATGGCGTGATCGACAAATATAACATTCCTACTCAGGGCTGCGTGCTGGCGCACGTTACTACCCAGATCGAAGCGATTCGTCGCGGCGCGCCGGGCGGGCTGATTTTCCAGAGTATCTGCGGTAGCGAGAAAGGCTTGAAAGAGTTCGGCGTTGAGCTGGCGATGCTGGACGAGGCGCGTGCAGTGGGCGCTGAATTCAACCGTATCGCCGGGGAAAACTGCCTGTACTTTGAGACCGGGCAGGGGTCTGCGCTTTCTGCTGGCGCTAACTTCGGTGCCGATCAGGTGACGATGGAAGCGCGTAACTACGGGCTGGCACGCCACTACGATCCGTTCCTGGTGAATACCGTTGTCGGCTTTATCGGGCCAGAGTATCTCTACAATGACCGCCAGATTATTCGCGCCGGTTTAGAAGATCACTTCATGGGCAAGCTGAGCGGCATTTCGATGGGCTGTGACTGTTGTTACACCAACCATGCCGATGCTGACCAGAACCTCAATGAAAACCTGATGATTCTGCTCGCCACTGCAGGCTGCAACTACATCATGGGCATGCCGCTCGGTGACGACATCATGCTCAACTATCAGACCACCGCGTTCCACGACACCGCGACTGTGCGCCAGTTGCTGAACCTGCGTCCGTCGCCGGAGTTTGAACGCTGGCTGGAAAACATGGGCATTATGGCAAACGGTCGCCTGACCAAACGGGCGGGCGATCCGTCACTGTTCTTCTGATGACGCGGGGATGACACACGATGGATCAAAAACAGATTGAAGAAATTGTACGCAGCGTAATGGCGTCAATGGGTGAGTCACAACCGCAGGCTCAAGCGCCGTCAGCGGAAGTGAAATGCAGCACCACGCAGTGCGCCGCACCAACGGGCGAAAGCTGTGCCATGGATTTAGGATCGCCGGAAGCGAAAGCGTGGATTGGCGTTGAAAACCCGCACCGCGCAGAAGTGTTGACGGAGCTGCGTCGCAGCACCGCTGCACGTGTCTGTACCGGTCGTGCTGGCCCTCGTCCGCGTACCCAGGCGCTGCTGCGCTTCCTGGCTGACCACTCACGCTCGAAAGATACCGTGCTGAAAGAGGTGCCGGAAGAGTGGGTGAAAGCACAAGGCTTGCTGGAAGTGCGCTCGGAAATCAGTGACAAAAATCTGTACCTGACCCGCCCGGACATGGGCCGTCGTCTGAGTGCAGAAGCGATTGAAGCGCTGAAATCCCAGTGCGTGGTGAACCCGGATGTCCAGGTGATTGTCTCTGATGGCCTGTCTACGGATGCCATCACCGCCAACTACGAAGAGATTCTGCCGCCATTGTTGTCTGGATTAAAACAGGCTGGGCTGAAGGTTGGCACGCCGTTCTTTGTCCGCTATGGCCGCGTGAAAATCGAAGATCAGATTGGCGAGCTGCTGGGTGCGAAAGCGGTGATCCTGCTGGTCGGTGAACGTCCGGGCTTAGGCCAGTCGGAAAGTCTTTCCTGCTACGCCGTCTATTCACCGCGCGTGGCGACTACCGTTGAGGCCGACAGAACCTGTATTTCCAACATTCACCAGGGCGGTACGCCACCGGTCGAAGCGGCTGCGGTAATCGTGGATTTGG
Source organism: Citrobacter sp. wls718 (assembly GCF_005280945.1). Classification (NCBI taxonomy): domain Bacteria; kingdom Pseudomonadati; phylum Pseudomonadota; class Gammaproteobacteria; order Enterobacterales; family Enterobacteriaceae; genus Citrobacter; species Citrobacter sp. wls718. The sequence continues at coordinate 69,424 of NZ_SZWV01000036.1, read as the reverse complement.
CCAAACGCATGCTGGAGCAAAAAGCGTCCGGCATCAACATGACCCGTTAAGGAGGCATCATGCCAGCATTAGATTTGATTAGACCTTCAGTCACCGCCATGCGCGTGATTGCCTCGGTAAATGACGGTTTTGCCCGCGAACTTAAATTACCGCCACATATACGTAGCCTCGGACTCATCACAGCAGACTCTGATGACGTGGCGTATATTGCCGCAGACGAAGCGACAAAACAGGCAATGGTCGAAGTGGTTTATGGCCGCTCGCTGTATGCCGGTGCGGCGCACGGACCTTCTCCAACGGCAGGTGAAGTGTTGATTATGCTCGGTGGACCTAACCCGGCGGAAGTTCGCGCGGGTCTGGATGCGATGGTGGCCAATATTGAAAATGGCGCCGCGTTCCAGTGGGCCAATGATGCAGAAAATACGGCTTTCCTGGCACACGTGGTATCGCGTACCGGTTCATACCTTTCTGCTACGGCGGGATGCGTACTGGGCGATCCGATGGCTTATCTGGTGGCTCCGCCATTAGAAGCAACCTACGGGATTGATGCTGCGCTGAAATCTGCCGATGTACAGATTGTTACCTACGTGCCGCCACCGTCAGAAACCAACTACTCGGCGGCGTTTTTAACCGGTAGCCAGGCCGCCTGTAAAGCAGCCTGTAACGCCTTCGCTGATGCTGTTCTGGATATTGCCCGTAATCCTGTCCAGCGCGCGTAAGAGAGGTTGCAATGATCAATTCACTGGGATTACTGGAAGTGGATGGCATGGTGGCTGCTGTAGACGCGGCGGATGCCATGCTGAAAGCCGCGAACGTGCGTCTGCTTAGCCACCAGGTGCTCGATCCTGGCAGGCTAACGCTGGTGGTGGAAGGCGATCTGGCGGCGTGTCGTGCAGCGCTGGATGCCGGTTGTGCTGCTGCTGCGCGTACAGGACGTGTTATCAGCCGCAAGGAGATAGGACGGCCGGATGATGACACCCAGTGGCTGATCGGCGGTTTTACGCGCCAGCCGAAAAAACCAGAACCGAAGAAATCAGAACCGAAGCCGGAAGTGACATCAGACGTGAAAACAGAGAAGACGCAGGAAGCACCGGTGTCCTCTGAATCCTCTGACGAATTACTGGCGCTGTTAACATCGGTCCGTCAGGGAATGACGGCAGGGGAAGTGGCCGCGCACTTTGGTTGGTCACTTGATAAAGCCAGAATTGCGCTGGAACAGCTCTTTTCTGCCGGAGCGTTGCGTAAACGCAGTAGTCGCTATCGCTTAAAAAATTAACCTGTCGGAGGGCCGGGGGCTTCAGCGAAGCTTCCGGCTTCAAAGGTCATGAAAAAGAAACGTACTGCAAACCTGCACCATCTTTATCATGAAGTATTACCCGAAGACGTTAAACTTACGCCGAAAGTGGAAGTGGACAATGTTCATCAGCGGCGAACAACGGATGTGTATGAGCACGCGCTGACCATTACCGCCTGGCAGCAGATCTACGACCAGCTGCATCCAGGTAAATTTCATGGCGAGTTCACTGAAATCCTGCTTGATGATATTCAGGTGTTCCGTGAATACACCGGTCTGGCGCTGCGTCAGTCCTGTCTCGTCTGGCCAAATTCATTCTGGTTTGGCATTCCGGCTACGCGCGGCGAACAGGGGTTTATTGGCACCCAATGTCTGGGTAGCGCTGAAATTGCGACCCGTCCGGGCGGGACGGAATTTGAGCTGAGTACGCCGGATGACTACACCATTCTTGGCGTCGTGATCTCTGAAGAGGCGATCGCTCGTCAGGCTAACTTCCTGCACAACCCGGAAAGGGTGCTGCATATGCTGCGCAACCAGTCGGCGCTGGAAGTAAAAGAACAACACAAAGCCGCATTGTGGGGCTTTGTGCAACAGGCGCTGGCGACGTTTAGCGAGAATCCTGAAAATCTTCGCCAGCCTGCGGTGCGCAAAGTGTTAGGGGATAATCTGCTGTTGGCGATGGGTACCATGTTGGATGAAGCCCAGCCGATCATCACCGCCGAGAGTATCAGCCATCAGAGTTACCGTCGGTTGCTGTCGCGTGCGCGCGAATATGTGCTGGAAAATATGTCGGAGCCGCTGACCGTGCTCGACCTGTGCAATCAGCTGCATGTCAGCCGAAGAACCTTGCAAAATGCCTTCCATGCGATCCTGGGGATCGGGCCGAATGCCTGGTTAAAACGCATTCGTTTGAACGCAGTCCGCCGTGAGCTTATCAGCCCGTGGTCGCAGAGTACGACGGTAAAAGATGCCGCGATGCAGTGGGGATTCTGGCATTTAGGGCAGTTTGCCACCGATTACCAGCAGCTGTTTGCCGAGAAACCGTCGCTCACGCTGCATCAGCGTATGCGTCAGTGGGCGTGATGAGATTATTGAGTCGGATGCGACGCTTCGCGTTTTATCCGACCTACGGGACGGTGCCATTATTGAAGTTGTAGGCCGGATAAGGCGTTAGCCGCCATCAGGCAATGACACCCAGTCGCGCACCTGAATAAACTCGCTAAGGGCGGCTTCCGGGCTGTTCGCTTCCGGCTGCCAGTCATACTCCCAGCGCACCAGCGGCGGCATCGACATCAGAATGGATTCCGTACGCCCGCCAGTCTGTAGACCAAACAGCGTGCCGCGATCCCACACCAGGTTAAATTCCACGTAGCGTCCACGACGATAAAGCTGGAAGTTGCGCTCGCGCTCACCCCAACTCATCGCTTTGCGCCGCTCAACGATCGGCAGATACGCGTCGGTATAGCCTGTGCCAACTGCTCGCATAAAATCGAAACAGTGGTCGAAGTCCGGGGTATTTAAATCATCGAAAAACAGTCCGCCGATGCCGCGCTGTTCGTTGCGATGCTTAAGGAAAAAGTAGTCATCGCACCACTTTTTGTAACGCGGGTAAATGTCATCGCCAAACGGCTGGCACAGCTCAAGCGCCGTACGGTGCCAGTGAACGGCGTCCTCTTCAAAGCCGTAGTAGGGCGTTAAATCAAAGCCACCGCCAAACCACCACACCGGATCGGCACCGGGTTTTTCGGCGATAAAAAACCGCACGTTGGCATGACTGGTGGGAATGTACGGGTTGAGCGGGTGCACCACCAGTGACACGCCCATCGCTTCAAAACTGCGCCCGGCCAGTTCTGGTCGATGTGCTGTCGCCGAGGCTGGCATCGCGTCACCATGGACATGGGAGAAATTCACGCCCGCTTGTTCAAAAATCCCACCGTTACGCAGCACCCGGCTGCGTCCGCCGCCACCTGCTTCGCGCTGCCAGCTATCTTCAACAAATTCAGCGCCGTCTACGGCAGACAGTTGCTGGCAAATATCATCCTGCAGGCTGAGCAGGAACTGTTTAACGCGCTGGGCATCGGGCTTCATGATTAACGTTTCTTCGAGTGGGCTTTCTGGTTATCAAACCAGTGGAAATAGCTGATAACGCCATTGGCGATAGCGGTGGCAATTTTCTGCCGAAATGCCGTGGTGCCCAGCAGGCGTTCTTCTTCCGGGTTGGTAATAAATGAGGTTTCTACCAGCACCGAAGGAATGGACGGCGATTTTAGTACCACGAAGGCGGCCTGTTCTGTACTGCGGCTGTGCAGACGGTGTACTGGCTTGATCTTCTTCAGGATGTGCGACCCTAAGGTCAGGCTATTTTTAATGGTGTCGGTCTGAACCAGATCGAACAGCACTTGCTGCAACAAATGATCTTTGTCGGTGGCTTTTTTCCCGGCGACTTCATCCGCGCGGTTTTCACGATCGGACAGATACTTTGCCATGGCGCTACTGGCGCCGCGGTTAGACAGAGCAAAGACCGACGCCCCCGCCGCGCTGGGGTTAGTAAAACCGTCAGCGTGGATAGACATAAACAGGTCGGCACCGTGCTTGTGGGCGATCTCGACGCGGTCGTAAAGCGGAATAAAGGTATCGCCGGAGCGGGTCAGCCGGGCATCGATCCCCTGGCTACGCAGGATGGAGCGCACGTTTTTGGCAATCGCCAGTACCACGTGTTTTTCCTTCGAACCGTTGCGACCAATTGCCCCGGTATCAATGCCACCGTGACCCGGATCGAGAACCACAACGCGCTTTGCGCCCGATTTCTTCGCTTTCGGTTTACTGTGACCATTGCTGGTTTTTAGCGCTTCTTCTTTAGCGATAGCTGGCGACATACCTGACAGCGTCAGGGCAGCCAGCCCGGCTTTCAGCACCTGGCGGCGCGATGTGAGAGTTTTTAGTGGTTTAAAAGTGCTCATACGGCCTGAGTTGTAATAAATAAGTTCCAGATGTTATATCGTATCGCGTAGTCCGTTGCGACGGATCGGGATAATAATTGTTTTACTTTTCATTTCAATACGTGACAGTTGCCTATTATGCCATTTTTTACGCCGCTTCGCGTCAGATATTGGCTTAATCAGTTGTTCACGCCATAATCACTATTTTTAGGGCTAAAAAGGGTCTCAATACCATGGAGATACGCGTATTTCGCCAGGAAGATTTCGAAGAGGTTATCACCCTCTGGGAGCGCTGCGACCTGCTGCGTCCATGGAACGATCCGGAAATGGATATTGAGCGCAAGGTGAATCACGACGTCAGCTTGTTCCTGGTCGCCGAGGTGAACGGTGAAGTCGTTGGCACGGTGATGGGGGGTTACGACGGTCATCGCGGCTCAGCGTACTATCTTGGCGTACACCCTGAATTTCGTGCTCGTGGCATTGCGAATGCACTGCTCAGTCGGCTGGAGAAAAAGCTCATTGCCCGCGGATGTCCGAAGATTCAAATTATGGTGCGTGACGACAATGACATCGTGCTGGGCATGTATGAACGTCTGGGATATGAACATGCTGACGTACTCAATCTGGGCAAGCGCTTGATTGAAGATGAAGAGTACTGAGTTTCATCCCGCCGACTATGACGGTCACGGGCGTCTGCGCCTCCCTGTTTTGTTCTGGTGCGTGCTGCTGCTTCAGGCGCGCACGTGGGTGCTGTTTGTGATTGCGGGATCTTCTCGCGAGCAGGGCAACACCTTACTGAATTTGTTTTACCCCGATCACGATGCGTTCTGGCTGGGATTGCTCCCAGGTGTTCCCGCAGTGCTGGCATTTTTACTCAGCGGGCGGCGTTTTGCGTTTCCTGCGCTGTGGCGCTGGCTGCGCGGATTACTGATTTTGGCCCAGTTGGCGTTGCTTTGCTGGCAGCCACTGCTGTGGTTGGGGGGCGATCCGGTCAATGGTGTTGGGCTGGCGCTGCTGGTAGCTGATGTTGTCGCCCTGGTCTGGCTACTGACTAACCCGCGTTTACGTGCCTGTTTTGCCATCGAAAAAGAATAACGGCACTTTTTTATGAAGCCGGACTCCAAGCAACGTTAATTAATAAAGAAAGGATGTGAGATGAAATCGCTGCGTTTGATGTTATGCGCGATGCCGCTGGTACTGACTGGCTGCTCGACGCTCTCGTCGGTGAACTGGTCCGCCGCAAATCCGTGGAACTGGTTTGGTTCTTCGACGGAAGTCACCGAGCAGGGGGTGGGACAACTCACTGCTGCGACGCCGCTGGATGAGAAAGCCATTGCCGATGCGCTGGACGGAGATTATCGCCTGCGCAGCGGGATGAAGACCGACAACGGCAATGTGGTGCGCTTTTTTGAAGCAATGAAAGAAGATAAGTTGGCGATGGTGATCAATGGCGATGGGGGGACCATCAGCCGTATTGATGTACTGGACGGCGATATTTCGTCAGCGTCCGGTGCAGAAATCGGTACACCGTTTAGTGACCTTTACACCAAAGCGTTCGGTAATTGCCAGAAAGCGACCGGCGATGATAGTGCAGGTGTTGAGTGTAAAGCTGAGGGAAGTCAGCATATTAGCTACATTTTTTCCGGTGAGTGGAGCGGTCCTGAAGGCATAATGCCGTCTGACGATACGCTGAAAGACTGGAAAGTAAGCAAAATTATCTGGCGGCGTTAATTTGCGTCTGAACAAATCGACAGACTAAAAAAACAGGTAGAATAACGCCCATCAATGCCACGAGGTCGTGGCATCTTTTTTTCAGGAGGAACAATGTCTCAGGTTCAGAGTGGCATTTTGCCAGAACATTGCCGTGCGGCGATTTGGATTGAAGCCAATGTAAAAGGCGACGTTGAGGCTTTGCGCGCTGCCAGCAAAACATTTGCTGATAAGTTGGCGACCTTTGAAGCAAAATTCCCGGATGCACATCTGGGCGCGGTTGTGGCTTTCGGTAACAAAACCTGGCGCACGCTGAGCGGTGGCGTAGGGGCTGAAGAGTTAAAGGACTTTATCCCTTACGGTAAAGGTCTGGCCCCGGCAACGCAGTATGACGTGCTGATCCACATTCTTTCTCTGCGTCATGACGTGAATTTCTCTGTTGCGCAGGCGGCCATGGACGCCTTTGGTGATTGCATCGACGTGAAAGAAGAGATCCACGGTTTCCGTTGGGTCGAAGAGCGTGATCTGAGCGGCTTCGTTGATGGTACGGAAAACCCGGCCGGGGAAGAGACGCGTCGTGACGTTGCGGTTATCAAAGATGGCGTGGATGCGGGTGGTAGCTATGTGTTCGTGCAGCGCTGGGAGCACAACCTGAAGCAGCTGAACCGCATGAGCATCCACGATCAGGAAATGATGATTGGTCGCACCAAAGAAGCTAACGAAGAGATCGACGGCGACGATCGCCCGGCCACCTCTCACCTGAGCCGCGTGGATTTGAAAGAAGACGGTAAAGGGCTGAAAATTGTCCGCCAGAGCCTGCCATACGGTACCGCCAGCGGTACGCACGGTCTGTACTTCTGCGCTTACTGCGCGCGCCTGCACAATATTGAGCAGCAACTGCTGAGCATGTTCGGCGACACCGACGGTAAACGTGACGCCATGCTGCGCTTCACCAAGCCGGTGACCGGCGGCTATTATTTTGCGCCATCGCTGGACCGCTTAATGGCGCTGTGAGAGTGAGTTGCCGGATGGTGGCATAACGCCTTCTCCGGCCTACACGCTGGCGTAAAATACATCTCCCCGCACCGTCGGGGATTTTTTTACCTGAAATTAACCTGATTTAGTGAGCCATTTCGCAGCACTGATTTGTTAATGCTGTATCTTCTGCGTGAATGAAGCGGATGCTTCATATTCAAAAGGAGAATATTGAAATGGGAAAACTCACGGGCAAAACAGCATTGATTACGGGCGCATCTCAGGGTATTGGCGAAGGGATCGCCAGAACATTTGCCCGCCACGGTGCGAACCTGATCTTGCTGGATATCTCCGATGAGATTGAAAAACTGGCGGATGAGCTTGTTGGACGCGGTCACCGTTGTACGGCAGTTCATGCGGACGTCAGAGATTTTGCTTCTGTCACGGCGGCGGTAAAACGCGCGAAGAACATTGAGGGCAAAATTGATATTCTTGTCAACAACGCAGGCGTATGCCGCCTCGGCAGCTTCCTTGAAATGAGCGATGAAGATCGCGACTTCCATATTGATATCAACATCAAAGGTGTCTGGAACGTGACGAAAGCCGTTCTGCCGGAGATGGTTGCTCGCAAGGATGGGCGCATCGTGATGATGTCATCCGTCACCGGCGATATGGTCGCCGATCCGGGCGAAACGGCCTATGCACTGTCAAAAGCCGCGATTATCGGCTTAACCAAATCGCTGGCGGTGGAATACGCGCAATCCGGCATCCGCGTTAATGCTATTTGCCCCGGCTATGTCCGCACGCCAATGGCGGAAAACATCGCGCGTCAGTCTAACCCGGACGATCCGGAATCAGTGTTAACTGAAATGGCAAAAGCCATTCCGCTGCGTCGCCTGGCGTGTCCGCTTGAAGTCGGTGAACTGGCGGCGTTCCTGGCGTCTGATGAGTCCAGCTACTTAACCGGCACGCAGAACGTGATCGATGGCGGCAGTACCCTGCCAGAAAGCGTTAGCGTCGGCGTCTGAGTGATGCCTGTCTCCTCCCCGCGAACAGGGGAGGAGTTACCTCTTATTCTCTTTTCAACTTTCAAATCATCAAACGGTATATAAAACCGTTACTCCTTTTACTCCCGTTATAAATATGATGGCCATAAGAAAGTCATTAAATTTATAAGGGTGCGCAATGGCCGTTAACTTACTGAAAAAAAGAACTCTGACGCTGGCGGCGCTGCTGCTGGTCGGTCAGGCGCAGGCAACGGAACTGCTGAACAGTTCCTATGATGTGTCTCGTGAGCTGTTTGCCGCCCTTAACCCGTCGTTTGAACAGCAATGGGCGCAGGATAACGGCGGTGACAAGCTGACGATTAAACAATCTCATGCCGGGTCATCAAAACAGGCGCTGGCGATTCTGCAGGGGCTGAAAGCCGACGTCGTCACCTATAACCAGGTCACTGACGTGCAGATTCTGCATGACAAAGGAAAGCTGATTCCGGCCGACTGGCAAAGCCGTCTGCCAAATAACAGCTCGCCGTTCTATTCCACAATGGGCTTCCTGGTGCGCAAAGGGAACCCGAAAAACATCCATGACTGGAATGACCTGGTGCGTTCTGACGTCAAACTGATCTTCCCAAACCCGAAAACCTCCGGTAACGCGCGCTATACCTATCTGGCGGCGTGGGGTGCGGCGGCAAAAGCGGACGGCGGCGATAAAGCTAAAACCGAACAGTTCATGACCCAGTTCCTGAAAAATGTTGAAGTCTTTGATACCGGCGGTCGCGGTGCCACCACCACCTTTGCGGAACGTGGGCTGGGCGACGTGCTGATCAGCTTCGAATCAGAAGTGAACAACATTCGTAAGCAGTATGAAGCGCAGGGTTTCGAGGTCGTTATTCCTAAGACCAATATCCTCGCCGAGTTCCCGGTGGCGTGGGTCGATAAAAACGTGCAGGCCAATGGCACTGAGAAAGCGGCGAAAGCCTACCTGAACTGGCTGTACAGCCCGCAGGCGCAGACCATCATCACGGATTACTACTACCGTGTGAATAACCCGCAGGTGATGGACAAGCTGAAAGATAAATTCCCGCAGACCGAGTTGTTCCGCGTGGAAGATCAGTTTGGCGCATGGCCTGAGGTGATGAAAACGCACTTTGTCAGCGGCGGTGAGCTGGACAAACTGTTGGCGGCGGGGCGTAAGTAAATGTTTGCTGTTTCCTCCCGACGCGTGCTGCCCGGCTTTACCTTAAGCTTGGGCACCAGCTTACTGTTTGTCTGCCTGATATTGCTGCTGCCGCTCAGTGCGCTGGTGATGCAATTGGCGCAAATGAGCTGGGCGCAATACTGGGAAGTGATTACCAATCCGCAGGTGGTGGCAGCCTATAAGGTAACGCTGCTGTCCGCGTTTGTGGCCTCGATCTTTAACGGTGTGTTCGGCCTGCTGATGGCGTGGATCTTAACCCGCTATCGCTTTCCAGGTCGCACACTGCTGGATGCGTTAATGGACCTGCCGTTTGCGCTGCCTACGGCAGTGGCGGGCCTGACGCTGGCCTCGCTGTTTTCGGTTAACGGTTTTTACGGCGAGTGGCTGGCGAAACTGGATATTAAAGTAACCTACACCTGGCTCGGTATTGCGGTCGCCATGGCGTTTACCAGCATTCCGTTCGTAGTGCGTACCGTACAGCCGGTGCTGGAAGAGTTAGGCCCTGAGTATGAAGAAGCTGCGGAAACGCTCGGCGCCACGCGCTTGCAGAGCTTTCGTAAAGTGGTGCTGCCGGAATTATCTCCGGCGCTGGTTGCCGGGATCGCACTTTCGTTCACCCGCAGCCTGGGGGAATTTGGTGCGGTTATCTTCATCGCCGGGAACATCGCCTGGAAAACGGAAGTCACTTCGCTGATGATTTTTGTCCGCTTGCAGGAGTTTGACTATCCCGCCGCCAGCGCGATTGCGTCGGTGATCCTCGGGGCATCGCTGTTGCTGCTGTTTTCGATTAACACCCTGCAGAGTCGCTTTGGTCGACGCGTGGTAGGTCACTGATGGCAGAGATTACCCAATTGAAACGCTATGGCGCGCCCCGCATCAACTGGGGGAAATGGTTTCTGATCGGCACCGGTATGCTGGTCTCCGCGTTCATTTTGCTGGTGCCGATGATTTATATCTTCGTGCAGGCGTTCAGCAAGGGATTAATGCCGGTATTACAGAACCTGGCCGACCCGGACATGCTGCACGCCATTTGGCTAACGGTGCTGATTGCGCTGATCGCGGTACCGGTGAACCTGGTGTTTGGCGTGCTGCTGGCGTGGCTGGTCACGCGCTTTAACTTCCCCGGTCGCCAGTTGCTGCTGACGTTGCTGGATATCCCGTTTGCCGTGTCGCCAGTGGTCGCCGGTCTGGTCTATCTGCTGTTTTATGGTTCCAACGGCCCGCTCGGCGGCTGGCTGGATGAGCACAACCTGCAGGTGATGTTCGCCTGGCCGGGAATGGTGCTGGTCACGGTCTTCGTCACCTGTCCGTTTGTGGTGCGTGAGCTGGTACCGGTGATGTTGAGCCAGGGCAGCAATGAAGACGAGGCGGCTATTCTACTTGGCGCATCCGGCTGGCAGATGTTCCGCCGCGTGACCTTGCCAAACATTCGCTGGGCGCTGCTGTACGGCGTGGTGCTGACCAACGCCCGCGCGATTGGCGAGTTTGGCGCGGTGTCGGTGGTGTCCGGCTCGATTCGCGGCGAAACCCTGTCGCTGCCTCTGCAGATTGAATTACTGGAGCAGGACTACAACACCGTCGGCTCCTTTACCGCTGCGGCGTTATTAACGCTGATGGCGATTGTTACCCTGTTTTTGAAGAGCATGTTGCAATGGCGTCTGGAGAACCAGGAAAAACGCGCGCAGCAGGAGGAAAATCATGAGCATTGAGATTGCCAATATTAAGAAGTCTTTTGGTCGCACCCAGGTGCTGAACGATATCTCACTGGATATTCCTTCAGGTCAGATGGTCGCGCTGCTGGGGCCGTCCGGTTCAGGCAAAACTACGCTGCTGCGCATTATTGCCGGGCTGGAGCATCAGTCCAGCGGGCATATTCGCTTTCACGGTACGGACGTCAGTCGTCTGCACGCTCGCGAGCGTAAGGTGGGGTTTGTATTCCAGCACTACGCGCTGTTCCGGCATATGACCGTCTTCGACAATATCGCCTTTGGTCTGACGGTACTACCACGTCGCGAGCGTCCGAATGCGGCGGCGATCAAAGTAAAAGTCACCAAACTGTTGGAAATGGTACAGTTGGCCCATCTGGCAGAACGCTTCCCGGCGCAGCTTTCCGGCGGTCAAAAGCAGCGCGTGGCGCTGGCGCGTGCGCTGGCGGTAGAGCCGCAGATCCTGCTGCTCGACGAACCATTTGGCGCGCTTGATGCCCAGGTGCGTAAAGAATTGCGTCGTTGGCTGCGTCAGTTGCATGAAGAACTGAAATTCACCAGCGTGTTCGTTACCCACGATCAGGAAGAAGCGACGGAAGTGGCGGATCGCGTGGTGGTGATGAGCCAGGGTCATATCGAGCAGGCCGATGCGCCGGATCAGGTATGGCGTGAACCGGCCACCCGCTTTGTGCTGGAGTTTATGGGCGAAGTGAACCGCCTGCAGGGCACCGTACGCGGTGGGCAGTTCCACGTTGGCGCGCATCGCTGGCCGCTGGGATATACGCCCGCGTATCAGGGACCGGTCGATCTGTTCCTGCGTCCGTGGGAAGTCGATGTGAGCCGCCGTACCAGCCTCGATTCGCCGCTGCCGGTACAGGTGCTGGAAGCCAGTCCAAAAGGTCACTACACCCAATTAGTTGTCCAGCCACTGGGGTGGTATAACGAGCCGATGACGGTGGTGATGCAGGGCGATAACCCCCCAAGCCGCGGTGAACGTCTGTTTGTGGGACTGCAAAATGCGCGTCTGTATAACGGTGAACAGCGGATTGAAACGCGTGAAACCGAACTTGCTCTGGCACAATCCGCCTGATAGGTTAATTCGCATTGTTATCGCCCGATGGCGCTATGCTTACCGGGCCTACGGGCAAAATCATGACCTGTAGGCCGGGTAAGCGCAGCGCCACCCGGCATTTTATTGAGCAGAAAACGTGAACACATTAGAACAAACAATTGGCAATACGCCTCTGGTAAAACTGCAACGTCTGGCGCCGGATAACGGCAGTGAAATTTGGGTCAAGCTGGAAGGCAATAACCCGGCAGGGTCGGTGAAAGATCGCGCCGCGTTGTCGATGATTGTCGAAGCGGAAAAACGTGGAGAAATTAAGCCTGGTGATGTGCTGATCGAGGCGACCAGCGGCAATACCGGGATCGCGCTGGCGATGATTGCTGCGCTGAAAGGCTATCGTATGAAGCTGTTGATGCCGGACAACATGAGTCAGGAGCGTCGTGCCGCGATGCGCGCCTACGGTGCTGAGCTGATTCTGGTTAGCAAAGAGCAGGGCATGGAAGGGGCGCGCGACTTAGCCCTGGAGATGGCTCAGCGCGGTGAGGGCACGCTACTCGATCAGTTTAACAACCCCGATAATCCGTATGCGCATTACACCACCACCGGGCCGGAGATCTGGCAGCAAACCTCAGGCCGTATCACTCATTTCGTTTCCAGTATGGGCACCACCGGCACCATTACCGGCGTGTCACGTTTTCTACGCGAGCAGGATAAACCCGTGACCATCGTCGGATTACAACCGGAAGAGGGCAGCAGTATTCCGGGGATACGTCGCTGGCCCGCGGAATATATGCCGGGGATTTTTAACGCTTCGCTGGTGGATGAAGTACTGGATATTCATCAGGACGACGCTGAGAAAACCATGCGTGAACTGGCGGTTCGCGAGGGTATTTTTTGTGGCGTGAGTTCCGGCGGCGCGGTAGCCGGTGCGCGCCGTATAGCAGAGCAAAACCCTGGTGCGGTTGTGGTGGCGATCGTTTGCGATCGCGGCGATCGCTATCTCTCGACCGGCGTGTTCGGTGAAGAGCATTTCAACCAGGGATTAGGGATCTAATTTGTAGGCCTGATAAGCGTAGCGCCATCAGGCAAACATACGACACGATCGCCGGATGATGACGTAAAGCGTGTTATCCGGCCTGCAATGTTCAATCGTTACGTTTTTCTACCAGCAAATCAAGGAACTGCCACAACTTCTCGTTCATCTGCTGGTAGTTCCATTCACGCATTTCTGTAACGGATCGAATAAACGGTTTACCTTTGGCATCCGCCAGTTCCTGCTCTGAGTGCTGGATCAGTCCTTCAACCGCTTCGGCAGTGAACTCCATATGGCACTGGAAACCATAGACAAAATTACCGTACTGCACAATTTGTCGTGGGCAACCCTCGCTGGTGGCAAGAACCGTGGCCTGATCGGTTAACCCCGGCATATCGTTATGCCAGTGCCCGACCATCAGCGGTGAACCGAAGTGGGCGATCAGCGGATGCGTTTTACCTGCGTCGGTCAACGTAATGGGGTAATGACCAATCTCTTTTTCCGGGCTTTGACACACTCTCGCTCCCAGAGCCTCACCGATCAGCTGCGAACCGAGACAAATACCGACCACAATCTTACGCGCCGCAATCGCCTGGTTGATCAGGTGCTGTTCAGCCTGAGCATCAAAATATGGGCACTCTGCCAGCGTGGTACGCGGTGATTGCGGGCCACCGAAGACCACCAACATATCGAAACCGTCGGCACTGGCGGGAACGGACTCTCCGGCGTAAACGCGCGACCAGCTGATGGCGTAACCGCGTTCTTCGGCCCATGGCAGATATGCGCCAGCAGATTCAAATGACTCATGAATAACAAAATGAACTCGCATGTATTCTCTCCGGTTAGCGCTTCAGCGCCTGATGAATATCAGCCGCCAGCCTGGTAATGTCGTGGTCGTCTAATGTTGACAGCGTAATGCGCAGGCCGTGTGACGGCGCATTGATGCCAAATACTTCGCCTTCTCGTACCAGCCAGCCGGCTTTCGCCAGCGCGAAAGCGAGCGACTGGCTGTGGGTCTGTAGCGGCAGCCACAGATTCAGACCATCGCCAGCGGCAAGTTCAATGCCCTGTTGCTGAAGGGCCAGGCTTAGCTTTTGTTGCTGAGAGGCGTAAAACTGCTGAGTCTGCACCAACGTGCGCTGATAGTTCTCATCACTCAGACAGGCGCAGGCCAAATCCTGCAACAGGTGGCTGACCCACTGACTGCCGGCATTAAGCCGCAGACGCAGTTTTGCCGAGGTATCGGGATCGCTGGCAACGATGGCGAGGCGTAGATCCGGGCCTAATGTTTTTGACATCGAACAGATGACTGCCCAGTGTTTTGTCTGCGGCGCAATCACCGGATACAACGGGGATGCGGACAGCAGGGCAAAGTGATCGTCGATAATCACCAGCGTTTGCGGGTAGCGCGACAGGATCTCCTGCAACCGGGCGGCGCGGATAGCACTGAGGCTACAGCCGGTTGGATTGTGCGCGCGCGGGGTGATGATCACCGCCCGCGCTCCTTTCTGTAGCGCCAGCTCCAGCATGTCTGGCTGCATGCCTTCGCTGTCCACGCTGACCGGGTTTGCTGAGTACCCGGCATAACGCAGCATATTGATGCTGCTTAAAAAACAGGGATCTTCGACGGCGACGCTATCACCCGGCAGCAAATGGGCGCACAGTAACCGTTCGATGGCATCAATAGCGCCGCTGGTAATATCAATTTCACCTGGGCCGGGCAGGGCATCCTGCATCCATTGCGTCGCCCACGTCTTAAGCCCAGGGGAGACGACCTCGTCGCCATACAAGCGGGGGTGTTTATTTATTTTCGCGAAATAGTGACTCAGGTCGGGGAGGCGTGAAGGCGCAGGATTGCCGCCGGAAAGGTCGGTTAGCGGTGTATCCGGATTCCCCCCTTCCAGCGCAACGGGCGAGGATACGCCCTTGATTACCGTGCCGTTACGTCCCAGGCTAAGTGCCAGTCCGGTAGTGACCAGGCGTTTATAGGCCGCTGCGACAGTATTGCGATTAACGTTTAATACCGTTGCCAGATCCCTGACCGGCGGCAGCGTGTCTCCTGCGACAAGTGCGCCTGTAGTGATATGTTGACGAATACTGTCAAAAATTTCGTTAGCGGTTTTTCCGTCGATCATTATTGACCTATGACAAAATGAATTTTAGCATATGACGATAATAGTGAGGCATCAGCCCGCTGTCCAGCGAGAGGAGAGGTTTATGGAGCAGGAGAGTGAAATACAGTCAGTGCTCTTCGACGACAAGCATCGGGCGTTACAAACCGATATCGTCGCCGTCCAGTCACAGGTGGTGTATGGCAGCGTAGGCAACAGTATTGCCGTGCCGGCCATTAAAGCACACGGGTTACGGGTGACGGCGGTACCGACGGTGCTGTTCAGTAACACCCCACATTATGAAACCTTTTATGGCGGGATTATCCCCGGCGACTGGTTTAATGGTTATCTCACTGCTTTACATGAGCGCGATGCCTTACGTGAACTCAAGGCGGTAACGACCGGCTATATGGGAAGCGCAGAGCAGATAGCGCTGCTCGCACGGTGGCTGGAAACCGTTCGCGCCGCGCATCCAGAGCTGTGTATTCTGGTCGATCCGGTGATGGGTGATATCGACAGCGGGATGTACGTGAAGGCCGAGATTCCGGAGGCGTACCGCACGCACCTGCTCCCGCTGGCGCAGGGCGTGACGCCGAACGTGTTTGAACTGCAAATGCTGAGTGGAAAACCGTGTCGCACGCTCGATGAGGCGATTTTGGCGGCAAAATCTCTGCTTACCGACACGCTGAAATGGGTGGTAATAACCAGTGCGCCGGGTGATGTCGAGGAGGTTATCAACGTGGCGGTGGTGACGGCTGAAACGGTTGAGGTGTTAGCCCACCCGCGGGTGAAAACGGACCTCAAGGGAACCGGCGATCTGTTTTGCGCTGAACTGATAAGCGGTATCGTTGCAGGAAAAGCGCTTACCGCCGCCACACATGATGCTGCGCAGCGCGTGCTGGAAGTGATGACCTGGACCCACCTGTGCGGGTGTGATGAATTAATTCTGCCGCCGGCAGGGGAGGCGCGATGAAGAGTTATCGGTTGGTGGTTCGCCAGCATGGACGTTTAGTGGGGCATTTCGATACCAGCGGCACCGAGGCGCTGGAAGATATCTGCGTGGCGCGCGCGATGTTTGGTATTGCCGGAGGATATGACTGTGAACTGCTGGTGGCGGATTCAGAAAGACGGATGCTGGAAAGCGGGCCTGAAGGGATGAAAATTTTGATGCGCGAAGCGTGTTACCGCCCGATGACCTCGCAGATTTAATGCCGGATGGTGGCGTGAACGCCTTATCCGGCCTACGGTGAGAGTTTCTTTGTAGGCCGGATAAGCGCTGCGCCATCCGGTAAAGTGCTGCCTGATTGCCGGATGGCAGCGTAAACGCCTCATCCGGCCTACGCAGAATTACTTCTTGATGCGGATAACCGGGGTTTCGCCCACGGTCACGCTACCGGACAGTTTGATCAGTTCTTTGATTTCGTCCATGTTGGAGATAACAACCGGCGTCAGGGTAGACTTGGCTTTTTCTTCCAGCAGTGCCAGATCGAATTCAATAACCGGGTCGCCCACTTTAACGCGTTGACCTTCTTCAGCAATACGCTTGAAGCCTTCGCCTTTCAGTTCAACGGTATCAATACCGAAGTGAACGAACAGCTCAATGCCGCTATCAGATTCGATAGAGAACGCATGGTTGGTTTCAAAGATTTTGCCGATGGTGCCGTCTACAGGGGCAACCATTTTGTTACCGGTTGGTTTGATAGCGATGCCATCACCAACGATTTTTTCAGCAAAAACTACATCCGGCACGTCTTCGATGTTGACGATCTCGCCAGAGAGCGGAGCTATAATCTCAATAGTTCCGGTGTCTTTCTTATCATCAGAAACCAGAGATTTCAGTTTATCGAACAAACCCATGATCTTCTCCTAAGCAGTAAATTGGGCCGCATCTCGTGGATTAGCAGATTGTTTTTTCTTCAATGAACTTGTTAACCAGCGTCATTAACTCGTCCGTTGTCGGTTGAGCAAGAGCCTGCTCTGCTAACACCTTCGCATCTTCGAAGTTCGTGTTACGGATAATCTTCTTAATGCGCGGGATAGAAATGGCGCTCATAGAGAATTCGTCCAGACCCATCCCCAGCAACAGAAGTGTAGCACGTTCGTCGCCTGCAAGCTCACCACACATGCCGGTCCATTTGCCTTCAGCATGAGAAGCATCAATAACTTGCTTGATCAGCGTCAGAACAGATGGCGACATCGGTTGGTAAAGGTGGGAAATCATATCATTACCACGGTCAACTGCCAGGGTGTACTGCGTTAAATCATTGGTGCCGATACTAAAGAAGTCAACTTCTTTGGCTAAATGACGTGCAATGGTTGCCGCAGCCGGTGTTTCCACCATCACGCCAATCTCAATGGTTTCGTCAAATGCTTTGCCTTCGTCG
Organism: Citrobacter sp. wls718; assembly: GCF_005280945.1. Taxonomy (NCBI): domain Bacteria; kingdom Pseudomonadati; phylum Pseudomonadota; class Gammaproteobacteria; order Enterobacterales; family Enterobacteriaceae; genus Citrobacter; species Citrobacter sp. wls718. The sequence goes on along the minus strand of NZ_SZWV01000036.1, from coordinate 52,007 downwards.
CGCAGTTCCTGTTTGTAGATTTCGATCTCTTTGCGCAGTGCGCGTACTTCTTCAACAGAGATGATCATCGGGAACATGATGCGCAGTTTGCCGAAAGCAGAGGCACGCAGGATGGCACGAACCTGGTCACGCAGGATCTCTTTACGATCCATCGCGATACGAATAGCACGCCAGCCCAGGAATGGGTTCTCTTCTTTCGGGAAGTTCATGTACGGCAGCTCTTTATCGCCACCGATGTCCATAGTACGCACGATGACCGCCTGCGAGCCACAGGCTTCAGCAACGGCTTTATACGCAGCAAACTGTTCTTCTTCAGTTGGCAGCGAGTCACGGTCCATAAACAGGAATTCGGTACGATACAGACCCACGCCTTCAGCGCCATTACGCTCAGCGCCTTCAACGTCACGCACGGTACCGATGTTGGCGCACACTTCAACCTGATGACCGTCCAGCGTGATAGCTGGCAGATCTTTCAGCTTAGCGAGTTCCGCTTTCTCGGTAGCAACTTGCTCCTGAACGGCACGCAGTTGCTCAATAACGTCGTTGGTTGGATTGACGTAAACCAGATTGTTTACGGCATCCAGAATCAGATAGTCGTCGTTTTTCACCTGAGAGGTGACGCTGCCGGTACCCACGATGGCAGGCAGTTCCAGAGAACGCGCCATGATTGAGGTATGGGAAGTACGTCCACCCGCGTCAGTGATGAAACCCAGCACCTTATTCAGGTTCAGCTGTGCGGTTTCTGACGGTGTCAGATCGGCGGCAACCAGGATAACTTCGTCCTGAATAGCGCTCAGGTCAATAATTGCCAGACCCAGGATGTTACGCAGCAGGCGTTTACCGATGTCACGTACGTCAGCCGCACGTTCTTTCAGGTATTCATCATCCAGCTCTTCCAGAGCGGTGGCCTGACCTTCGATAATTTCATGCGCAGCTGCATCAGCCGTCATGTGCTTATCTTTAATCAGGGCTATGATTTCCTGCTCCAGCTCCTCATCTTCGAGCAGCATGATATGCCCTTCAAAGATGGCTTCTTTTTCTTCACCGAACGTTTCACCAGCTTTGGTTTTGATCGCTTCCAGTTGCGCAGATGCCTTGGCACGACCGCTCAGAAAACGTTCAACTTCCTGATCAACCTTGTCGGCAGAAATTTTTTTCCGGTCAATGACGATTTCGTCTTCTTTCAGCAGCAGTGCTTTGCCGAAAGCGATACCCGGGGATGCTAAAATGCCTGAAATCATAACCCTACCTTACTTGTGACTGATATTGAAAAGAACTCGTTGAACTTACTCGAGTTCAGCCATCAGTTTAACCAGATGCTCAACTGCTTTCTGCTCGTCTTCACCTTCTGCGGAAAGGGTAACAACGGTGCCCTGAGTCAGGCCCAGAGTCTGCAGTTTAAACAGGCTTTTGGCGCTAGCGCTTTTGCCGTTGGAAGTCACAGTAATTTCAGACGTAAAGCCTTTTGCTTCTTTAACGAACTGAGCAGCAGGGCGAGTATGCAGACCGTTCGGAGCGGTAATGGTAACTTCTTGCTGGAACATTATATTTCCCCAACTTATAGGTTTAGTGTTGTGGAACTAAAGTCTAGCCTGGCGGCTCAACTTTAGCCTGTATTGTTAGCGTCGACCTAAACAGGTCGCGACACAAAAGGAGTTCGGTGCAATCCGTTGCGGGCAACTTCTTGCCACTGACGTTTCTTTCGTCATTAAACATTATGCCGCGAAAGGAAGAATTGAACCAAATCATTAAATCGATTCAGCTCGCGCTTTTCCTGTAACGATTAATTTCGCGCATCAAAATAATTAGTTTGGTTAAATACCAGTTCCGGCGGGTTGAATCAATGCCAGGTGGGGTGAAACTTTGAAGCAGGCCACAAAAAAGCACCCAAAAGGGTGCTTTTTTACGCGTTTTTAACATGCTGGCATTACTGTTGCAGTTCTTTCTCAGTAAAGAGATCGGCAAACAGTGCAGTGCTCAGATAACGCTCACCCGATGACGGTAGAATAACCACTATATTCTTATTGGTAAAGGTTTCATCTTCCTGGAGTTTAAGCGCGGCAGCAACCGCGGCTCCTGAAGAGATACCTGCCAGAATACCTTCTTCTTCCATCAAGCGACGCGCGGTAGAGATAGCCTCGTCGTTAGTGATGGCGACCACTTTATCAATCAGTTTCAGATCGAGGTTGCCCGGAATGAAACCAGCGCCAATGCCCTGAATTTTATGTGGGCCAGGCTTGAGTTCTTCACCCGCCAACGCCTGAGCGATGACCGGAGAATCTGTCGGTTCTACGGCAACGGTGATCAAATCCGCTTTGCCTTTGGTTCCTTTGATATAACGGGAAACGCCGGTCAGCGTACCGCCGGTGCCAACGCCGGAGATAAACACATCCACCTGACCATCGGTGTCTTCCCAGATTTCCGGGCCGGTGGTTTTTTCGTGAATTTCCGGGTTAGCCGGGTTACTGAATTGCTGAAGCAGCAGGAATTTTTCCGGATTGCTGGCAACAATTTCTTCTGCTTTCTGAATCGCGCCCTTCATGCCTTTTGCGCCTTCAGTCAGCACCAGATTTGCACCCAGCGCTTTCAGCAGCTTACGACGCTCAATACTCATCGTTTCCGGCATCGTCAGGGTCAGCTTGTAACCGCGCGCGGCAGCAACGTAGGCAAGGGCAATACCGGTGTTACCGCTGGTCGGTTCAACCAGTTCAATACCCGGTTTCAGCACACCACGTTTTTCGGCATCCCAAATCATATTGGCACCGATACGGCATTTGACGCTAAAGCTCGGGTTGCGTGATTCTACCTTCGCCAGAATGCGTCCGTTACCGATACGGTTCAGTCGAACCAGCGGCGTATGACCGATAGTCAGCGAGTTGTCTTCAAAAATCTTACTCATGGCCTGTCCTTAACTGTATGAAATTGGGATACCGCATCAGCATACCTGTTGAGAAAGTATGGGGAAGTAAGGAAATCGCATATCTATATGCTGATGAGAAATAATGCCTTGCAGTATGGAATAAGAGCGGGCATAAGACGGCCCGCATTTACACATTTTTGCATTACTTCCATAACGCGTGCTTAGCACGATAGCAATCTACCCACATTGCGGTGGCACCGCAAACGGCAACCGGCATGATGAACATGTTGAGCACAGGGATCAGGGTGAACAGGCTGGTCAGCGCGCCAAACTGCATATTGGTGACTTTGCGCGTGCGCAGGGCGGTACGCATCTCTTTGAACGGCACTTTGTGGTTATCAAACGGGTAATCACAATATTGGATAGCCAGCATCCACGCGCTAAACAGGAACCACAGTACTGGCGCAACGGTCTGTCCAATGCCGGGGATAAAATAGAGCAGCAGCAGTACGACTGCGCGCGGAAGGTACCAGGCCAGTTTTTGCCATTCACGTTTCATAATACGCGGAACATCTTTCATAATACCGAGCACGCCGGTGTCGGGTGGCGTTGCGCCGGTCAGTCGCGCTTCCAGTTGTTCAGCCAGTAAGCCGTTAAACGGTGCCGCGATCCAGTTGGCAAGCGTGGAGAAAAAATAGCCAAATACCAGCAGCACGGAGAATGTCACAATGGGCCACAGCAAATAACTGAGCCACTGTAGCCAGTCCGGAACATGACTCATTAGAGCGGGTATCCAGCTATCCAGTTGGCTAAATAACCACCAGAACGCGCCCCCCATCAGCAAAATGTTCACCAGCAACGGCAGGAGAACAAAGCGACGGATCCCCGGTTGGCTGATGAGCTTCCATCCCTGAGAAAAATAATAAAAACCGCTGCGTGGTACACTTGCAGATGATGAAACCATAGTCGAGACATGCTCCTTGTGGTCTAAGTCCAGGTCAACTTCGCGTATATTACCGGGTTGTTGAGCGTTAGGCTGTTCAGAAATGTTCGAAAAAACAGCAAAAAGCACGATTTTATTCATCTTTATGCTGTGAAAGCCAAGAGTACACTTGCACTAGACGTAATCGGCAAATACTCTTAGTGAGTAAATGTTTGCCGTGGTGGCAAGGTGTTAGAACAACAGAGAATATAATGATGCAGGATTTGCGTCTGATATTAATCATTGTTGGCGCGATCGCCATAATCGCTTTACTGGTACATGGTTTCTGGACTAGCCGTAAAGAACGGTCTTCTATATTCCGCGATCGCCCACTGAAACGCATGAAGTCTAAACGTGATGACGAGGATTCTATCGACGATAACGTCGAGGAAGACGAAGGCGTGGGCGAAGTCCGCGTACATCGTGTGAATCATGCTCCCGGCAGCGGTCAGGAACATGGTGTTCCTCCTCAGTCGCCGCAACACCAGTACCAGCCGCCTTATGCGTCTGCTCAGCCGCGTCAACCCGCGCAGCAGCCCGCTGAAGCGCCGGTACCGCCGCCGCATGTTCAGCCTGTGCAGCAGCCTGTACAACCGGTGTCGCATCAGCCTGTACCACAGCAGCCGATGCAGCACCAGCCGGTCGCGCCGCAAGTTCAGCAGCCGGTGCAGCATGCGCCACAGCCTGCACCGCAGGCCTTCCAGCCAGCCGAGCCTGTCGTTGAGCAACCGCAGCCAGAGCCGGTCGTTGAGCCTGCGCCCGTTGTGGAAAAACCGCAGCCTAAAGAAACGGTCATTATTATGAACGTGGCGGCACATCATGGCAGCGAACTCAATGGCGAAGTGCTGCTCAACAGCATTCAGCAGGCAGGCTTTAAATTTGGCGATATGAATATTTTCCATCGTCATCTGAGCCCCGATGGCAGCGGCCCGTCACTGTTCAGTCTGGCCAATATGGTGAATCCGGGGACATTCGACCCTGAGATGACCGGCGATTTCACTACGCCTGGCGTGACTATCTTTATGCAGGTGCCGTCCTACGGGGACGAGCTGCAAAACTTTAAGCTGATGCTGCAGTCAGCGCAGCACATCGCCGATGAAGTGGGTGGTGTGGTGCTCGACGATCAACGTCGCATGATGACGCCGCAGAAACTGCGCGAGTATCAGGACCGCATCCGCGACGTTATAGAATCTCACGCCTGATTGCCCTCTGGCGTGACATCTCCTTTCTGAACCCCCGCCTGTCGGGGGTTTTTTATCATTGATGGTGCGATATGGAATCAATCGAACAACAACTGACAGAACTGCGAACCACGCTTCGCCATCATGAGTATCTTTACCATGTGATGGACGCACCGGACATTCCCGATGCGGAATATGATCGCCTGATGCGCGAACTGCGTGAACTGGAAGCTCAGCACCCGGATTTGATTACGCCCGACTCGCCGACGCAACGCGTCGGTGCGGCTCCGCTGGCGTCCTTCAGTCAGATACGTCATGAAGTGCCGATGTTGTCGCTGGACAACGTATTTGATGAAGAGAGTTTTCTCGCGTTCAATAAACGCGTACAGGACCGACTGAAGAGTACGGATAAGCTGACCTGGTGCTGTGAACTGAAGCTGGACGGTCTGGCGGTAAGCATTCTGTATGAAAACGGCGTGCTGGTCAGCGCGGCAACGCGCGGTGATGGTACGACCGGTGAAGACATTACCTCGAATGTGCGTACTATTCGCGCGATCCCGCTCAAGCTGCGCGGCGACAATATTCCAACGCGTCTGGAAGTACGTGGCGAAGTTTTTTTGCCGCAGGCGGGTTTTGAAAAAATCAATGAAGACGCGCGTCGTACTGGCAATAAAGTGTTTGCTAACCCACGTAACGCGGCAGCCGGTTCATTACGCCAGCTCGATCCGCGTATCACTGCGAAGCGACCGCTGACCTTCTTCTGCTATGGCGTCGGCGTGCTGGAAGGGGGTGAACTGCCGGATACCCATTTGGGCCGTTTGCTGCAATTCAAAGCGTGGGGACTTCCGGTCAGCGACAGAGTCACGTTGTGCGACTCTCCGGAGGAAGTACTTGCTTACTATCATCAGGTTGAAGCAGACCGACCAACGCTCGGCTTCGACATTGACGGCGTGGTGATTAAGGTCAACTCGCTGGCGCTGCAGGAGCAACTGGGCTTTGTGGCCCGTGCACCGCGCTGGGCGGTGGCGTTTAAGTTCCCGGCACAGGAACAGATGACCTTTGTGCGCGACGTTGAGTTTCAGGTCGGACGTACCGGGGCGATTACGCCCGTCGCTCGCCTTGAACCGGTACAGGTAGCGGGGGTGCTGGTCAGTAACGCCACGCTGCACAACGCCGATGAAATCGATCGTCTGGGTTTACGCATTGGTGACAAGGTGGTGATTCGCCGCGCGGGTGATGTGATCCCGCAGGTGGTGAACGTGGTGCTTTCCGAGCGCCCCGAAGAGACGCGTGAAATCGTCTTCCCAACCCATTGCCCGGTGTGTGGTTCTGACGTTGAGCGTGTGGAAGGTGAAGTCGTTACCCGCTGCACCGGTGGTCTCATTTGCGGTGCACAGCGTAAAGAATCCCTCAAGCATTTTGTTTCGCGTCGGGCGCTGGATGTGGACGGCATGGGCGATAAGATTATCGATCAGCTGGTCGAGAAAGAGTATGTCCATACGCCAGCCGATCTGTTCCAGTTAACGGCCGGTAAGTTGACGGGGCTGGATCGCATGGGGCCGAAGTCGGCACAAAACGTGGTCAATGCGCTGGAAAAAGCCAAACAAACCACGTTTGCCCGCTTTCTCTATGCGTTGGGTATCCGTGAAGTGGGCGAAGCCACGGCCGCAGGTCTGGCAAGCTATTTCGGTACGTTGGATGCGCTGGAAGCGGCGTCTATTGAGGAGCTACAAAAAGTCCCTGACGTTGGCATTGTGGTGGCCACTCACGTGTTTAACTTCTTTGCCGAAGAGAGCAACCGTGAGGTCATTGGCCAGCTACTGGCACAGGGCATTCACTGGCCTGCGCCGGTGGTCATCAACGCCGAAGAGATCGACAGCCCGTTTGCCGGGAAAACGGTGGTACTGACGGGAAGCCTGAGCCAGATGTCGCGCGATGACGCCAAAGCCCGGTTGACCGAACTGGGGGCGAAAGTGGCGGGTAGCGTGTCGAAGAAAACCGATCTGGTGATTGCCGGTGAAGCCGCAGGCTCCAAGCTTGCCAAAGCACAGGAGCTGGGTATCGCTGTGATTGATGAAGCGGAGATGATCCGCTTACTGGGCGCCTGAGATGGAAAAAGAGCAACTGATTGACATCGCTAATACCGTCATGCCCTTTGGCAAATACAAAGGGCGTCGGTTGATTGATGTGCCGGAAGAGTATCTGCTGTGGTTTGCCCGTAAGGATGAATTTCCACCGGGCAAACTGGGCGAGCTGATGCAAATTACGTTGCTGATTAAAACCGAGGGGCTGACGCAGCTGGTACAGCCCCTAAAACGTCCGCTTTAAGCCTTTGCGGCGCGGCCTTCCTGCTGCGCCTGCAAGGCGTCAGTTTGTCGCTTATAGCGACGAGCCATCACCGCGCAGACCATCAGCTGGATTTGATGGAATATCATCAACGGCAGCACCATCATGCCGATCACCGACGTCGGGAACAGAATGTTTGCCATGGGGATCCCGTTAGCCAGGCTCTTTTTCGACCCGCAGAATACAATGGTGATTTCATCGGCCTTATTGAAACCGCATTTACGCGCCACAAAGACATTTATCCCGATCACAATAGCCAGCAGTACGACGCTGACTACCACGATAAACAACAGTGAACCTACCCCGACTTTGTGCCAGATCCCATTCACCACGGCTTCGCTGAAGGCAGAATAAACCACCAGCAGAATCGAAGACTGGTCCGTTTTAGCGATCCATTTTTTATGTTGTGACACCCAGTTACCAATCCACGGGCGTGAAAGATGCCCCAGCACGAACGGCAGCAGCAGCTGCAGCATGATTTTACCCACCTGCTCAAGGCTGCCTTCTGCGCCATGCATATTCATCACCAGACCGACCAACAACGGTGAGAGAAAAATACCCAACAGGCTGGAGGCGGAGGCAGAGCACACGGCGGCGGCCACGTTACCACCGGCCAGCGAGGTGAAGGCAATCGCCGACTGCACCGTGGCAGGCAAAATGCACAGATACAGGAAACCCGTGTACAGCATCGGATCGACGTTAACCGGTGCCCACCAGGCAAACAGCACGCCCAGCACCGGGAAGACGACAAAGGTGCTGCACATCACCCACAGATGCAACCGCCAGTGGCTACCGCCGGCAATAATGGCTTCTCGTGAGAGTTTGGCCCCATGCATAAAGAACAGCAGGGCAATCGCTGCGGTGGTTAACCCTTCAAAGAAAGGGACAAATCCACCCTCGGCGGGAAAAAAAGAAGCCAGTAACACAACGGTAATCAGCGTCAACGTGAACGGATCGAGGATACGAAAAAGTTTCATAAAAGCTCCTGGAATTCGGTCGTACTAGTTTGCGTTTTTCTGTTTGAGAAATAAAATTGATTTATTGCATCCATATATGAATTAAATCGATGAATTACTCTCTGCGTCAACTGCGTATTTTTGTCACCGTTGCTCGGGCAAAAAGCTTTAGTCGGGCGGGGGATATCATCGGCTTAAGCCAGTCGGCGGTGAGCCACAGCGTAAAAGAGCTGGAAGGGCAGACGGGCGTGCGTCTGTTGGACAGGACCACGCGAGAGGTGGTGCTTACCGACGCCGGACAACAGCTGGCAGCACGCCTTGAGCGTATCCTGGATGAGCTGCACAGCACGCTGCGCGAAGCCGGGCAGGTTGGCACGCAGCTCACCGGTACAGTTCGTGTCGCGGCCAGCCAGACCATCTCTGCCCATCTTATTCCCCAGTGTATTGCCCAGAGTAATGCGCTTTATCCTGCGATCGATTTTGTCCTGCATGACAGGCCGCAGCAGTGGGTACTGGAAAGTATTCGTCAGGGGGAAGTGGATTTCGGCATTGTTATCGATCCGGGTGTGGCAACGGACCTGCAGTGTGAAGCGGTGCTGTCGGAACCCTTCCTGCTGCTGTGTCGGGAGGATCATCCTTTAGCCGAGCGGGAGTGGGTTAATTGGCAGGATCTCCTGCACGAACGTCTGGTGTTGCAGGATTACGCCTCTGGTAGCCGACCGCTGATTGATGCGGCACTGGCCCATTTCTCCATTGATGCCAACATTGTGCAGGAGATAGGCCACCCGGCAACGCTCTTTCCGATGGTCGAAGCGGGGATTGGTATCAGCGTACTGCCCGCGCTGGCGCTCCCCCTGCCGCAGGGCAGCCATTTGCAGGTCAAACGTCTGACGCCGGTGGTTGAACGACAGCTGATGCTGGCTCGACGTAAAAATCGCTCTTTATCGACCGCCGCTCAGGCATTGTGGGACGTCGTGCGCACACAGGCCAGTGAATTAACCGCCGGTCGTGCGCGGGATCCGCTGTATCAGTTATAAGCCCCCTCCATGCCATTTCCGGCAGGAGAATAATGTGAAGTTGGGCGGGTTTAGCGCAACTCATCAATACCGATGTACTATCGATCGACGGGAAAAACTGTATTGGTAATCGATTGCGTAGTCTCGTTATAACATCGGGGTACGCTACGTTATTTCGATTACTCAGTTTTAAGGACATCTCATGAGCCACACTCTTTTCTCTCAGAATCCCTGGTATAGCGCCGATATCATTCGTGGTTATAAACCTGACTTCACGCCACGCGTGGCGTTTATTCTCGGCTCCGGGCTGGGCGCGTTGGCCGAGCAAATCGAGGATGCGGTGGCGATCTCTTACGAGAAGCTACCAGGGTTCCCGGTCAGCACCGTACATGGACATGCGGGGGAACTGGTGCTGGGGAATCTGGCTGGCGTTCCTGTGGCCTGCATGAAAGGGCGTGGGCACTTTTACGAAGGTCGCGGTATGACGGTGATGACCGATGCTATTCGTACCCTTAAACTGCTGGGCTGCGAACTGCTATTTTGCACCAACGCGGCGGGTTCTTTACGTCCTGAAGTCGGTCCGGGCAACCTGGTCGCGCTCAGCGATCACATTAATACCATGCCAGGCACGCCAATGGTTGGACTCAACGATGAGCGTTTTGGCGAGCGTTTCTTCTCGCTGTCGAACGCCTACGATGCAGACTACCGTGCGATCCTGCAAACCGTAGCGAAAGAAGAGGGATTCCCGCTGAGCGAAGGCGTATTTGTCTCCTATCCGGGACCGAACTTTGAGACGGCGGCAGAAATTCGCATGATGCAGATTATTGGCGGTGATGTGGTTGGTATGTCGGTGGTCCCTGAAGTTATCGCTGCACGTCACTGTGAATTGAAGGTGGTTGCGGTTTCTGCCATCACCAACCTGGCCGAAGGGCTGGGGGATGTGAAGTTATCCCATGCCCAGACGTTGGCGGCGGCGGAACTCTCCCGACAGAACTTCATCAATTTGATCTGCGGCTTCTTGCGCAAGCTGGCCTGAATAAAAACGATAACTGACCCCGCTTGCGGGGTCTTACTTTTTTGGCAAGGAACGGAAAAATGGGTATCGCCTCACGCTTAAAGCTCATGTCGTTTTTGCAATATTTCATCTGGGGAAGCTGGTTGGTGACCCTGGGTTCTTACATGATCAACACTCTGCATTTTACCGGTGCCAACGTGGGTATGGTTTATAGCTCGAAAGGGCTGGCGGCGATTATTATGCCTGGCATCATGGGGATCATCGCTGATAAATGGCTGCGCGCCGAACGCGCCTACATGCTGTGTCACCTGGTGTGCGCGGGTGTGCTGCTGTATGCCACCACCGTGACCGATGCAGATACCATGTTCTGGGTGATGCTGATTAACGCCATGGCTTATATGCCGACGATTGCGTTGTCGAACAGCGTCTCATACTCCTGCCTGGCGCAATCCGGCCAGGATCCGGTGACGGCTTTCCCGCCGATTCGCGTGTTTGGCACGATTGGCTTTATTGTGGCTATGTGGACGGTAAGCCTGATGGGACTGGAACTGAGCAGCGCCCAGCTGTATATCGCCTCCGGCGCCTCATTACTGCTGGCGATGTACGCGTTTACCTTACCGAAAATCCCGGTTGCTGAGAAGAAAGTGGCAACGACGCTTGCCGGTAAGCTGGGACTGGATGCGTTTGTGCTGTTTAAAAATCCGCGTATGGCGATATTCTTTCTCTTTGCCATGATGCTGGGGGCGGTACTGCAAATCACCAACGTCTTTGGTAATCCGTTCCTGCATGATTTTGCCCGTAACCCTGAATTTGCTGGCAGCTTTGTCGTGAAGTATCCCTCTATCTTGCTGTCGGTGTCGCAGATGGCGGAAGTGGGCTTCATTCTTACCATTCCGTTCTTCCTTAAACGCTTTGGGATTAAAACGGTGATGCTGATGAGCATGCTGGCGTGGACGCTGCGTTTTGGTTTCTTTGCGTTTGGCGATCCGTCACCGTTTGGCTTTGTGCTGTTACTGATGTCGATGATCGTTTACGGTTGCGCGTTTGATTTCTTCAACATATCCGGATCGGTGTTCGTCGAGCAGGAAGTCAGTTCCAACATTCGCGCCAGCGCACAGGGGCTGTTTATGACCATGGTGAACGGCGTCGGGGCGTGGGTAGGTTCAATCCTGAGCGGCATGGCGGTGGACTATTTCTCCGTCGATGGCGTGAAGGACTGGCAAACCATCTGGTTGGTGTTTGCGGCTTATGCGCTGGCGTTGGCCGTCATTTTTGCGCTGTTCTTCAAATACAAGCATGAGCCGGAAAGGTCCGTGCAGAAATCGCTGGCACATTAATCCT
>NZ_SZWV01000036.1:19185-40244 GCF_005280945.1 Citrobacter sp. wls718 | reverse complement strand
GTGGTAACTTTGCGCATTATCCTTCTCCGCTGGAGCGCATTACTCATGGAACGCACGCATCGTATCGATCTGAAGTTACTGCGTTATTTTCTGGCAGTCGCAGAAGAACTGCATTTTGGACGTGCGGCTGCTCGCCTGAATATGTCACAACCCCCGCTAAGTATTCATATCAAAGAGCTGGAGCAGCAGCTCGGCACACTGTTGTTTATCCGGCATTCCCGTAGCGTGACGTTAACCCACGCCGGAAAAATCCTGATGGAAGAGTCACGCCGCCTGTTATCCAGCGCTAACCAGGCGCTGGCACGCGTGGAGCAGATTGGCCGCGGTGAGGCAGGGCGAGTCGAACTGGGCGTAATAGGCACGGCGATGTGGGGAAAAATGCGCCCGGTGATGCGGCGATTTTTGAAAGAGAACCCGAACGTTGAGGTTCTGTTTCGCGAAAACATGCCGGCAATGCAGATGACGCTGCTGGAGCGGCGTGAGCTGGATGCGGGGATTTGGCGGATGGCAACAGCACCCTCGCCCGGATTTACCAGCCTGCGCTTGCATGAGTCTTCATTTTTGGTGGCGATGCCGGAAGAACATCCGCTGAGCGCTCGTGACGCCGTGCCGCTGGAAGCGCTGCGTAATGAATATTTTGTCACGATGCCTTCCATTCATACTGACTGGGCATTTTTGCAGCGTGTGTGCCAGAGCGCCGGATTTTCACCAATGATTATTCGTGAGGTGAGGGAGCCACAAACGGTGCTGGCGATGATCAGTATGGGGATTGGTATTACGTTAATTGCAGATAGTTATGCGCAGATGAACTGGCCTGGCGTGGTATTCCGCCCGCTGGAAGAACGCATTCCTGCTGATTTATATATTGTGTATGACCAACAGCAGGCAACACCTGCGCTGGAGAAACTGGTTGGGGCATTGACGATGTGATGTGTGCCGGATGGCGACTGACGTCTTATCCGGCCTACAACGACGTAGACCGTAGGCCTGATAAGCGCAGCGCATCAGGCAGAGAATGGCTGAATTGTTAAATTCCGTGCATAGCAAAAAGGCGCCTTTAGGGCGCCTTTTTACATTGGTGGGGCGTGCAGGATTCGAACCTGCGACCAATTGATTAAAAGTCAACTGCTCTACCAACTGAGCTAACGCCCCGAGTGGTGGGTGATGACGGGATCGAACCGCCGACCCCCTCCTTGTAAGGGAGGTGCTCTCCCAGCTGAGCTAATCACCCACTTCGGTACTTCATATTTTGACAGAAAATCCAGCTGGCGAGAGAGTGGTGGGTGATGACGGGATCGAACCGCCGACCCCCTCCTTGTAAGGGAGGTGCTCTCCCAGCTGAGCTAATCACCCACTTCTCAATTTTCTGTTCTACACGGCGGAGACTACATAAAGTAGTTGGTGGGTGATGACGGGTTCGAACCGCCGACCCCCTCCTTGTAAGGGAGGTGCTCTCCCAGCTGAGCTAATCACCCCCGCTGTGTGGAGTCGCATTATAGGGAGAGTTGAAAATGAGTCAACGCATTTTCTAAAGAAATTGTTCGTTCGTCGTAAATTTAAACAAAACGATCGCAAAACAGTCCATGCGGCATGATTTGTATACGAAAATGGCAAAGCGTGATGTTCCAACCTGAACAACATTGAGGAATCAGACCACGGTGATAGAATACGGGCCTGATAATCTTCCCAGGATTTGCCGGTTGTCGGCATCTTTATAAACGTAAGGCCATTTCATGAAAATCAAAACTCGCTTCGCGCCTAGCCCGACAGGTTATCTGCACGTCGGCGGTGCGCGTACTGCTCTTTATTCCTGGCTTTTTGCACGTAACCATAGCGGTGAGTTTGTGCTGCGTATTGAAGACACCGATCTCGAACGCTCCACGCCGGAAGCTATCGAAGCCATTATGGATGGCATGAACTGGCTGAATCTGGAGTGGGATGAAGGTCCGTACTTCCAGACCAAACGTTTTGATCGCTACAACGCCGTTATTGATGAGATGCTGGAAGCGGGTACAGCGTATAAATGCTATTGCTCCAAAGAGCGTCTGGAACAGCTGCGTGAAGATCAGATGGCGAAAGGTGAGAAGCCACGTTATGACGGTCGCTGCCGCCACGGCCACGAACATCACGCCGATGACGAACCTTGCGTGGTGCGTTTTGCCAACCCGCAGGACGGTTCCGTTATTTTTGACGACCAGATCCGTGGACCGATCGAATTCAGCAACCAGGAACTCGACGATCTGATCATCCGCCGTACCGACGGTTCTCCAACCTATAACTTCTGTGTGGTTGTTGATGACTGGGATATGGAAATTACCCACGTTATTCGTGGTGAAGACCATATCAACAACACCCCGCGTCAGATCAACATCCTGAAGGCGCTGAACGCGCCGGTGCCGGTTTACGCGCACGTGTCGATGATCAACGGCGACGACGGTAAAAAACTGTCCAAACGCCACGGTGCGGTCAGCGTGATGCAGTATCGCGACGATGGTTACCTGCCGGAAGCGCTGCTGAACTATCTGGTGCGTCTGGGCTGGTCCAGCGGCGATCAGGAAATCTTCACCCGCGAAGAGATGATCAAGCTGTTCTCTCTTGGTGCGGTAAGCAAATCGGCGAGCGCATTCAATACCGAAAAACTGCAGTGGCTGAACCATCACTACATTAACACTCTGGCACCTGAATATGTGGCAACGCATCTGCAGTGGCACATTGAGCAGGAAAATATCGATACCCGCGTGGGTCCGCAATTGTCCGAGCTGGTAAAACTGCTGGGCGAGCGCTGCAAAACCCTGAAAGAGATGGCGCAGAGCTGCCGCTACTTCTATGAAGACTTTGCTGAGTTCGATGCGGATGCTGCGAAGAAACACCTGCGCCCGGTTGCGCGTCAGCCGCTGGAAGTGGTGCGTGATAAAATTGCTGCCATCACCGAATGGACCGCTGAAAACGTACATCACGCCATTCAGTCTACCGCTGATGAGCTGGAAGTGGGGATGGGTAAAGTCGGTATGCCGCTGCGCGTTGCGGTTACCGGTGCAGGCCAGTCTCCAGGATTAGACGTTACGGTGCATGCGATTGGTAAATCCCGCAGCGTTGAACGTATTAACAAAGCGCTGGCGTTTATTGCTGAGCGTGAAAAGCAGCAGTAAGACAGTCAGAGAGACAACAAAACGGCAGGCGCAGATCCTGCCGTTTTTTTTGGCATTTATTCGGATTCATCAATGCCCAGACGGGTGAGAAAACTACGGATACCTTCGCGCGAAAGAAACAGCGCCAGTTTTTCTTGTTCCGCTGGTGACATGTTATCCAACGCGCTGATTATTTGGCGACAGGCGTGGCTACGGACAACGTGCGTGTATTCTGCAACGGGTTCTTCAGCCTGATAAAATTCCGGGATTTTGCGAAAAGCTGGGATATTGAGAATAAATTCCCGCACGCCGGCATCAATATGAATAAGCCTTGCGCGACCGCCCTTCACACCGGGAAACTTTTCGGTTTTCCAGTTTTGTTCTCTGATCCAACGATTGACCGTTTGTTTCGCGACTCCGAGACATTCAGCCAGCTCTTCGGTGGTCATTTTGCTGCGTAATTTTTTCATATTATTTGTTATCGCGGATCCCTAAGCGTTGTAACAAACCGGTAATGCCTTCACGCAGGATCAATGACGTAAACATTTTCTGTTCTGCTGGCGTCATTTCTTTCGCGAGGGTGATCAGCAGTGTTTCAATAGAAGAGTCGCCAGCTAAAGATAAGTTGTCTGATAAACCTTCAGCTGAACGCTCTGCACTGCGAATGTATTCGCGAACTTGTTCGTTGACGTGAACCAGACGAGCTTTTCCGCCCTGAACGCCCGGTTTTGGTGACGTAGCCCAGCCTTCCTTGCGCACCCATTTATTAATGGTCTGCCGGCTGTAACCGGTCAGATTAGCAAGTTCTTCTGGCGTCATCCGTTCCTTGAACATAACGATTCCCTGAGTAGTCGTGGGGTTAATTAGTGGTTCAGTTTATAGCACCATTTTACTAGAAACCGTGACGCGTTTAACTACTGAATGCGAGTTGTTGCGCAATGTTCTTCATTTGCCTGCTTTTTCAGCGATTGAATTCAGTGAGTTAATTTTGCCGTTGACACGCGCGAAGGGAATTCATATTATGCCGCCCGTCAACTCGACAAGCTTTACGTGACGGGGCTATAGCTCAGCTGGGAGAGCGCCTGCATGGCATGCAGGAGGTCAGCGGTTCGATCCCGCTTAGCTCCACCAAATTTAATCCCACTAAATTTGGTACGTAAAGGCATCGTGGGGCTATAGCTCAGCTGGGAGAGCGCTTGCATGGCATGCAAGAGGTCAGCGGTTCGATCCCGCTTAGCTCCACCAAAATTAAGACCCTCGCTGAAAAGCGGGGGTTTTTTGTTTCTACTTCCTGCACGATCCTCTGCTTCCTCTGTCAGATCACCAAATGACGGACATAAAAAAACCGGGGAGAATCTCCCCGGCCGAGTCACTACGATTGCGATGCTACTGTCTTACAGCACCAGTGCTGCGATGGATGCAGACAGTACGCTCACCAGCGTAGAGCCGTATACCAGCTTCAGACCAAAGCGGGATACCACGTTGCCTTGCTCTTCGTTCAGGCCTTTGATTGCGCCTGCAATGATACCGATGGAAGAGAAGTTAGCGAAGGAGACCAGGAACACAGACAGAATACCTTCCGCGCGTGGAGAGAGCGTAGACGCGATTTTCTGCAGGTCCATCATGGCCACGAATTCGTTGGAAACCAGTTTAGTCGCCATGATACTGCCCACCTGCAGCGCTTCGCTGGACGGCACACCCATCACCCACGCAACCGGGTAGAAGATGTAGCCCAGGATGCCCTGGAAGGAGATGCTGTAGCCAAACCAGCCGGTGACGGTGGCAAACAGGGCGTTCAGCGCGGCAATCAGCGCGATGAAACCGATCAGCATTGCTGCCACGATAATCGCGACCTTGAAGCCTGCCAGAATGTACTCACCCAGCATTTCGAAGAAGCTCTGTCCTTCATGCAGGTTAGACATCTGAATATTTTCTTCGCTGGCATCTACGCGGTAAGGGTTGATCAGCGACAGTACAATAAAGGTGCTGAACATGTTCAGAACCAATGCAGCAACAACGTATTTTGGTTCCAGCATGGTCATGTACGCGCCGACGATGGACATGGAAACGGTGGACATTGCCGTCGCAGCCATGGTGTACATGCGGTTGCGTGACATCTTGCCCAGAATATCTTTATAGGCAATAAAGTTTTCAGACTGACCCAGGATCAGCGAGCTGACGGCGTTGAAGGACTCCAGCTTGCCCATACCGTTGACTTTGGATAACAAAAATCCAATTGCGCGGATGATAATAGGCAGAACGCGGATATGCTGCAGAATACCGATCAGGGCGGAAATGAAGACGATTGGGCACAGTACTTTCAAGAAGAAGAATGCCAGGCCTTTATCGTTCATGCTGCCGAAGACAAAGTTTGTCCCTTCATTAGCAAAACCGAGCAGTTTTTCAAACATCTCGGAGAAGCCTTTCACGAAGCCCAGCCCGACATCAGAATTCAGGAAGAACCACGCCAGTAACACTTCGATAACAAGTAATTGAATAACATAACGAATGCGAATTTGTTTACGGTCACTGCTTACCAGCAGTGCGAGTACCGCAACCACGGCAAGGGCCAGGACAAAATGAAGAACGCGGTCCATATTTGCTCCAAACATGAGGCAGGTTTAATTTCCGTGCACATTCTATGCAACAACACCAAAGAAAACGAGATCAAACACACACTATAATAAGGACCTGTGACGAGATTCAAAATTAGTGATCGGTAATACACTTCCGTGATGTTTAGTATGGAAGTGAAAAGTTATGTCATTGTGCTAATCTCATAACATTAATTAAACATCTCATCTGCGTTTCCAGTTCCCTGATCTATTTATAGACCAACGCTATCAAAGAAATCATTTTTATCCATCAAAATGAATTTGATAATCATTCTCAACTGGCGTAGTTTGAAACATAGCAAAGGCTATGTTTTTGAGGCACGAAAATGACGAACGATCGCGTTGAGACAAGCAGTGGACGGGCAGCACGCAAGCTGAAACTTGCGTTAATGGGACCTGCATTCATCGCGGCTATCGGGTATATCGACCCCGGTAACTTTGCCACCAACATCCAGGCAGGGGCTAGCTTTGGCTATAAACTGCTGTGGGTCGTCGTCTGGGCCAACCTGATGGCAATGCTGATTCAGGTATTGTCGGCCAAGCTGGGGATTGCTACTGGAAAAAACCTCGCCGAGCAAATTCGCGATCACTACCCACGTCCGGTGGTGTGGTTTTACTGGGTGCAGGCTGAAATCATTGCCATGGCGACCGATCTTGCTGAATTTATCGGTGCCGCGATTGGCTTTAAGCTGATCCTCGGCGTTTCGCTGTTACAGGGGGCGGTGCTGACCGGTATCGCCACATTTTTAATCCTGATGCTGCAACGTCGCGGGCAAAAACCACTGGAAAAAGTAATTGGTGGATTACTGTTGTTTGTGGCCGCGGCATATATTGTCGAACTGATCTTCTCGCAGCCGAATCTGGCGCAGCTGAGTAAGAGCATGATCATTCCCAGCCTGCCGAACTCTGAGGCGGTCTTTCTGGCAGCCGGCGTACTCGGCGCGACCATTATGCCGCACGTCATTTATTTGCACTCCTCTTTAACTCAGCATCTGCATGGCGGGACACGGCAACAGCGCTACGCGGCAACTAAGTGGGATGTGGCTATCGCCATGACCATTGCCGGGTTTGTCAATCTGGCAATGATGGCTACTGCTGCCGCAGCCTTTCACTTCAGCGGTCATACCGGCATTACCGATCTCGATCAGGCTTATCTGACGCTGGAACCGTTGTTGAGTCATGCGGCGGCGACGGTATTTGGTCTCAGCCTGGTGGCGGCGGGGCTTTCTTCAACGGTTGTCGGCACGCTGGCCGGACAGGTTGTGATGCAGGGGTTTATCCGTTTTCATATCCCGCTGTGGGTTCGTCGTACGGTTACTATGATGCCGTCATTCATCGTCATTCTGATGGGACTGGATCCCACCCGTATTCTGGTCATGAGTCAGGTGTTGCTGAGTTTCGGTATCGCGCTGGCGCTGGTACCACTCCTGATATTCACCAGTAACGGTACGTTAATGGGGGATTTAGTTAACACCGTCTGGGTTAAATATGTTGGCTGGATGATTGTGGTACTGGTGGTGGCGCTAAATCTCTGGCTGCTGGTAGGGACGGCGCTCGGGTTGTAAGCAAAAAGAGCCCGCAGGCTCTTTTGTTACATTAATGATGGTGGCCATGACCACGTCCGTGGCCTTTGTCGCGACCGCGATGGTCATCGCGATCGTTCCAGCCTTCACGGTAACCGCGCTCGTAAGCTTTGCGCTTATCCCAGCCACGATGATTACCGTTATCATGACGCCACCAGCGATTTTTGCGCCATTCATAATTATTGTGCCAGTAACCCCGGTCGCGCCAGTGGCCGCCGTCCCAGTAGTTACCATAATTATCGCGATCGCCAATTTGCAATTTTATTGATGGCAGCAGGGTGATTTCACCAGCGTTTGCGGCCAGCGGCGTGAAAGCCAATAAGGCTGCAGCCAGAATCAGTGACCTGAACATTTTTTCTCTCCTTCACGATCGAGCCGTAGCCGGCCTGTTAATGCAATATTACGGGGCAGTAAAGCCCCGTTTAATCGCCTGAACTCTTAAATCATGAAAGAGAGCACTTTTTGTTAATAAATGTGTCTTTATTTCAAACAATTCAGGATGGCGTCAATCTCCGCGCATTCTTCTGCAGACAAATGACGGTTTGCCAGCATGCCAACAGCATCTTCAATTTGCGCTGTTTTACTGGCACCAATCAACACTGAGGTGACTTTGTCTTCTCGCAACACCCAGGCCAGGGCCATTTGGGAGAGCTTTTGTCCCCGACGCTCAGCCATTGTGTTCAGCTGGCGGACTTTTTCCAGTTTCTCTGGCGTTATCTGATCCGGGTTGAGAAAACGGCTACCGCTTGCCGCACGAGAATCCGCCGGGATCCCGTTCAGGTAACGGTCGGTTAACTGCCCGCCCGCCAGCGGAGAGAAAGCGATACTGCCCACGCCTTTTTCCTGCAACAGTGACAACAATCCCCCTTCAACCCAACGTTCAAACATGGAATATTTCGGCTGATGAATCAGGCACGGGGTACCTAAGTCGTCGAGGATCTCAATCGCCTGTCTGGCAAGGTCGGCGGGATAGTTAGACAGCCCGACATACAGCGCTTTTCCCTGGCGAACAATGTGATCCAGCGCCTTCATGGTTTCTGTGAGCGGCGTTTCGGGATCGGGACGATGGTGGTAGAAGATATCCACGTACTCCAGACCCATACGTTTCAGGCTCTGGTCGAGGCTGGCAATCAGGTATTTACGCGAACCCCAGTCGCCGTAGGGGCCATCCCACATGGTGTAGCCCGCCTTGGTGGAAATAATGAGTTCGTCCCGCCACGGTAAAAAATCTTCCTGCAAAATACGGCCAAAATTTCGCTCGGCAGAGCCCGGCGGTGGGCCGTAGTTATTGGCGAGATCAAAATGGGTGATCCCCAGATCGAACGCGCGCTGTAGCAGGCTTCGGCTGTTTTCTACCTGCGTGGTGTCGCCAAAATTGTGCCATAAGCCCAGAGAGATAACCGGTAGCTTGAGTCCGCTCTGACCGCAGCGGCGGTACTCCATTGTCTGATAGCGATTTTCATCCGCGTGATAAACCATGTAGACCCCTTCCTGATAGCAAGATGACGTATATGTTTTAGTGTATACGGTTACACGGTCGATTCTTCAATGGTATTTCACCGGCAAAACTGTAAATCCTGCTTTCCACCCCTCCACGTCGTGTTTTCTGGACAGTCATCACAGTTCTTCGATACTCAACATGAGGTTACCGTCAGAAGGATAGCTGTCATGCAAACCGCGTATTCCGTTGCTGATTACCTGCTGGACAGACTGGCAGGGTGTGGTGTTGGCCATCTTTTTGGTGTGCCGGGCGATTATAATTTGCAGTTTCTTGACCACGTGATTGACCACCCCGACGTGCGTTGGGTTGGCTGCGCAAACGAATTAAATGCGGCTTATGCGGCGGATGGCTATGCCCGGGTCGCCGGGGCAGGGGCGCTTCTCACCACCTTTGGCGTTGGGGAGTTAAGCGCCATTAATGGAATCGCAGGCAGTTACGCAGAATATGTACCCGTGCTGCAGATAGTGGGTGCGCCGTGCAGCGGCGCTCAGCGGCGTGGGGAGCTGATGCATCACACCCTGGGCGACGGCGATTTTCTGCATTTTTATCGCATGCATCAAGCGGTAACGGCGGCCAGCGCGGTGCTTGATGCCCAAAACGCCTGCTATGAAATTGACCGTGTGCTACGGGTCATGTTAACCGAACGTCGGCCAGGGTATCTGATGTTGCCTGCCGATGTCGCCAAACAGCCCGCCACGCCCCCACAGGACAGACTGATTATTCCTCTGAGTGAATCGGAAAGTAGCGTCGTTGCGGCGTTTCGCTATCAGGCCCGTGAGCGCTTGTTGGACAGCTCGCGCGTGGCGTTGCTGGCGGATTTTCTTGCGCAGCGCTTTGGTTTGCAACCTGTTTTGCAGCGCTGGATGGCAGAAACGCCAATGGCTCATGCCACACTGTTAATGGGTAAAGGGCTTTTTGATGAACGTCATGCTGCGTTTGTTGGCACCTACAGCGCGGGGGCCAGCAGTGAATATGTGCGCCGGGCGATAGAAGATGCCGACACCGTTATTTGCGTGGGTACCTGTTTTGTCGACACGCTAACCGCCGGTTTTACGCAATGCTTGCCGCAGGAGCGCACGATTGAGGTTCAACCGCATGCTTCACGTGTGGGAAGCCAGTGGTTTAACATCCCGATGGAGCAGGCGGTTACCACGCTACGGGAGCTGTGCCTGGAGCTGTCGTTTTCTCTGCCGCCAGAACGCCCGCCTGTCGGGCGACGTCAGGTTGAAAAGGGGCCGCTGACACAGGAAAATTTCTGGTACACGGTGCAGCAATACCTGGCAGCTGACGACATCATCCTCGTCGATCAGGGGACCGCGGCATTTGGTGCCGCTACGCTTTCGTTACCTTCCGGGGCGGAAGTACTGGTACAGCCGCTGTGGGGATCGATTGGTTATTCCTTACCCGCCGCACTGGGAGCGCAAACGGCATACCCGGATCGGCGGGTGATCCTGATTATTGGCGATGGCGCTGCCCAGCTTACCATTCAGGAATTGGGTACGATGCTCAGAGACGGACAAACGCCGGTTATTTTGCTGCTCAATAATGACGGCTATACCGTGGAGCGGGCTATTCACGGGGCAAACCAGCGTTATAACGACATTGCCGGATGGAACTGGACGCAGGTTCCACAGGCGCTGAGCCGCGAGTGTCAGGCGGAGTGCTGGCGCGTGACGCAGGCTGTACAGCTGGAGGAAGTTCTGGCCCGGCTGGCGCGCCCGCAGCGGCTTTCGTTAATTGAAGTGATGTTGCCAAAAGCCGATCTGCCTGAGCTTCTGCGCACGGTGACCCGTGCGCTGGAAGCCCGTAACGGGGGATAGTTATTGATCGGGGCGGTTGGCGATCATCATCGGTTTACCTGCCAACAGCAGCCAGGCGGGAAGCATGACGATGCACAGCAGCGGCAGCAGGGTGGCATCGGGGACCACCACTGCCGCCATAAACAGGCTTAGCCAGGCGTCGCGGGTGACAACCAGCACCAGCCCCAGAATGGCGCAGGAGACGGTGATTGCTGCCGGAACCGCTTCGACATGGGCATGCAGCATCAATCCCAGTGCCACGCCAACGAATACCGCCGGGAAAATACGTCCTCCACGAAAACCACTGGCGGCAGCAACCACTAACGCCGCCAGTTTGATCACCGCGAGCATGAAATAGTCTGATGCCCCCAGCGTTTGGCTAAACGCCATTTGCTGCATCTCATCCAGCCCTTTAAACAGGGTAAGTGGTCCCCCAATAATGCCCAGAATCCCAAGCAGAAAGCCGCCAACGCCGAGAATCAGTACCGGGTGTTTCAGGCGATGAATCAACTGATGTAAACGGGGTAAACACCACACCGCCACCATGCCTGCCGCAATGGCAATGGCGGCAACCACCGCGCCGCTAAAAATATCGGTCAGCTGTAGCTGAGTATATTGGGCGATGGGCAATGAAAAATGCGGATGAAAGAACAGGTCAGTGGTCAGTGCACCGGCAGCAGCAGCCAGCAGTGGTGCAAACAGGCGATCCCATAACGGCACATCGTTGGAGCCATTCAGCGTTTGTGAAAATATCAGTGCCGCGGCGACAGGCGTACCAAATAGCGCTCCGATGGTGCCCGCAGAGGCGAGAATGGTCCAGTCCAGCTTATTAATTCGAGGGAACAGACGCACGCCAATCGCCGCCGCCAGCGCGATATTCACGGTCATTATTGGGTGTTCAGGCCCCAAACTGACGCCGCCGGCCAGGCCGAGGATCAGCGCAGCCAGCAGGCCCGGCAGTGCTGACGTGGGGACCGGCATTCCGATTAGCGGTTCACAGGCTGGGTCCGGTCCCGCATGCCCGTGGCTGTAGCGGATGACGAGTCCGACCAGTATCCCGGTCAACGTGAGCATACCGATTATCCACAGCGAAGAGTCATGAGCAATGCCGATGCTGGCGGGCAGGCGCTCCCATAAAAATTGCTGTAAAACGGCGGCCACTTTCATGACGATGATCAGCACCAGGCTTGAGGCAACGCCAATGATTAGTGCGGGAGTGGATAACAACAGCATCGTTCTGGCTCGCGGATGGAGCATTTTCTATTCCCTCAAATAGAGTCATAAGCATAGTTTGCACAGCCTGCCTGCTGACATCGCTGCAAATGGTGCTGAAACGATAAAGTAATTCTGTGATCTGGGTCGATATTTTATCGGCATCAGCCTTCAGGCCGTTGTTGTTATGCCCCCATGAATTTACAGTGTGGCAAAGATTTATTCTGACTTTAGCGGAGCAGTAGAAGAATGACAAAATATGCTTTAGTAGGTGATGTTGGCGGCACCAACGCGCGTCTTGCTCTGTGCGACATTGCCAGCGGTGAAATTTCGCAGGCTAAGACCTATTCAGGACTGGATTACCCCAGCCTTGAGGCCGTGGTTCGCGTGTACCTGGATGAGCATAGCGTCAGCGTCGAAGACGGGTGTATTGCGATTGCCTGTCCGATTACCGGCGACTGGGTGGCAATGACCAACCATACCTGGGTGTTTTCTATTGCTGAAATGAGAAAGAATCTCGGTTTTAGCCATCTGGAAATCATCAATGATTTCACCGCCGTGTCGATGGCGATCCCGATGCTGAAAAAAGAGCATTTGATCCAATTTGGTGGCACGGAGCCGGTAGAAGGTAAACCGATTGCCGTGTACGGTGCGGGAACCGGTTTAGGCGTAGCGCATCTGGTGCACGTCGATAAGCGCTGGGTGAGCCTGCCGGGAGAGGGCGGTCACGTAGATTTTGCACCTAACAGCGAAGAAGAGGCGATTATTCTTGAAGTCCTGCGCGCTGAGATTGGCCATGTTTCTGCAGAACGCGTGCTGTCCGGTCCGGGGCTGGTGAACCTGTACCGCGCTATCGTCAAATCCGACGGACGTCTGCCGGAAAACCTGCAGCCGAAGGATATCACCGAACGTGCGCTGGCAGACTCGTGCACTGACTGTCGTCGGGCGCTGTCGCTGTTTTGCGTGATCATGGGACGCTTTGGTGGCGATCTGGCGTTAACGCTGGGGACCTTTGGCGGTGTTTATATTGCCGGCGGGATTGTGCCGCGCTTCCTTGAATTCTTTAAAGCATCGGGTTTCCGCGGTGGCTTTGAAGATAAAGGTCGTTTTAAAGCCTACGTACAGGATATTCCGGTGTATTTGATTGTGCATGATAACCCTGGTCTGCTGGGCTCCGGTGCGCACCTGCGCCAGACGCTGGGGCATATTCTGTAAGATCCCTGCCGGATGGTGTCTATTAACACCTATCCGGCACACTATAAATAATATGCCTGCCGCCGTCAGGGTAACGCATTATGTCCCGTGAGTTTTACTCGCAATCTCGTTCAGTACTATCGCTATCATCTGCTGTTCAAACATTTCGCTGTGCAGGTATCTTTTTTCTCTGTATTTTTTATCTGTCTCGAGATAAGGCTGATGCAAAACGCATTCAGGTGGCGTACACGAAATAAGAGTATTAATGACGTCGATTGGCTGAGGATATTCAAAAAAAAGCGCGCCGGGATGGTAGTTATGCTTAATTTGCCATTCTGCCAGGTCATCCAGAAAACAGTCAGCTTCTGGTTTTGACATTGTGCTGGCTTTTTCGCTGCCCCACACCACACTCGCCAGGTTGTATAACCCATGTGCGTATGGCCAGAACATTTTATGGAGCTTAGTAAGACCCGCGTCCCTCAACTTTGGTACGCTTTTACAATATAAATCGAGCTGCACGCCCGCTTCTGTCACATCCTCCTCGAGGAGCGCCATCAGATAACGGAGGATACACACATCGCTGGCTGCCTGCTTCGTCGCCAGTACCTTTTGCGCTCGTTTACTGGCTTCAGCCGCAAAATCAGTTCGTTTGTACCACAGCGCCATGACTAAATTAGCAATCGCTATAGTAACAGGGTGACCGTTGTCACTGAGACCCCATTTTTCAGGTAACAGCAGCGGTACGCGGGCAAACAGGCCGGCAGCAAGAATATCGAGGGTCGTCCAGATGTTTATACTGTGGTCGCATCCGGAATCTACGCCGAGTGTTGTATGTTTGATCATGGCTGACTGACGCAGCGCAGCGTGCAGTAATGCCATATCGTTGGCGAGGATGGCCGTTTTATATCCTAATAAATCAGGATTGTGATTAATGCGCAGCATAAAAAGCCATAGCCTTATCTGCTCTTGCAGTGACGCATCTTTATGGCATTGCGTCTGGGTATCCAGACATTCTGCTAAATAATCATCGGTATCCATCCATACCCGGGCATTTTGATCAGCTTCTTTCGCGTATTCACGCAGATATGCACGTTGATATTTTTCCGTCAGCTTTGCCATTAAATCTCAGCGCTCTTTCTTTGTGGGGTAAGTGTTATAAATGCATTAACTGCCTAAACTCTTTCACTTTACTTCGACTAACCGGGATTTCAAATTCCAGGTCTTTTAACCGCAGAATGTAGGTGTTATTGAACCACGGCTCGATTTCACGGATTTTATTCAGATTCACGCAGAACGAACGGTGACAGCGGAAGAAATGTGAAGCCGGCAGTTTGCTGCAAAATTCGCTGATGTTCATCGGCATGACGTACGATTCCCGTCGTGTGTAGACAAACGTCATCTTTTCATGTGCTTCAGCGTAGTAGATATCGTTGATCGGAGTCACGATGATTCGCTCATCTTTGATCAGATTGATAGTGTCATTCTCTCGCGTGACGGGGGTTATGTGTGGGGTTCCCGTTTGTTGCTGCTGCCAGGCTGCTTCCAGCTTTTGCAGCATTCCGACAATCCGTGACTCCTGGTACGGCTTCAGAATGTAGTCAAATGCTTCGAGTTCAAACGCCTCAACAGCGTGTTCTTTCCATGCAGTAATAAACACAATAAAGGGTTTATGCGCGAACTGGCTGATGTTTTGTGCCAGCAATACGCCGTCCAGCGAGGGAATATTAATATCGAGAAAAATGGCGTCGACGCGGTTGTGCTGCAGAAATTTCAGCACGTCCAGACCGTCGTCAAACGTGCCGACAATATCCATCTGGCTGTGTTCTTTTATCAGCCAGCTTAGTTCCTGTTGGGCCAGGAATTCATCTTCAACAATGATGACTTTCACTACTTCACTCCTGGTTAAAGCAATAAGGTCGCCGGTGCGGCAGCGGGGGAGTGCTGATTGGGCACATAAAACGCAATCTCGGTGCCAGGTTCCAGGCGGCGGATATGCAGCCCTTCGCCGTAGAGTAGCTTCACACGATGATGCACGTTCAACAGGCCGATTTTATTGCCCGGCATTTCGTTGGACTCGACCCGCTCAATGACTTTTGGATCGATACCGTGACCGGTATCCCTGACGGCGATGCGTACCCGGTTACCGCACTCTGCGACGCTGATAGTGACCACGCCTTTTCCTTTGCACGACTGGATACCGTGAACGATGGCGTTTTCTACCAGCGGCTGAATCAGCAGGCTGGGAATATAGCAGCTTACCTCTTCATCAATATCATAAATAACCGTTAGCTTATCGCCAAAGCGAGCCTGTTCAATGGCGATGTAGTCCTTAATTTGATACAGCTCTTTCTTAATATCGATCTGCTCATCGTCTTTCAATTCAATATTATAGCGAAGATAACGCGACAAATTAAAAATCAGCTGGCGGGCGGTATCTGGGTTAAGCCTGACCGATGACGAAATAGCGTTTAGCGCATTAAACAGAAAATGGGGATTGATTTTACTTTGCAGCGCACGTAGCTCTGCCTTATTTGCCATCTCCCGCAGTTGCTCTGCACGGGAAACCTCAAGCTGTGTAGAGATAATCTGCGACAAACCGATCGCCATTTCCTGTAACGAGGAGGTGATCTGATGGGCGTGACAGTAGTAGATTTTCAGCGTGCCGGTCACGACGCCTTTCTCCCAGAGCGGGATCACCAGCATGGAGTGTATTTCCGGCGTTCGATGCGCTTCATCATTGTTTTTTATTATTATTTTGCCGTGATTGATGGCTTCCTGCGTAGTGGGGCTGACGAAGTCATCGTTATTGCGATAGTTGAGTTCCCCGACGCCAACATAGGCCAGAACGTGCTGGGTATTGGTGATGGCAACCGCATCTGCGTGAATGTCATGGCGAATAATTTCGCATACCTGACGTAACGACTCGCTGTTGACATGGCGAAAGAGCGGCAGGGTTTTGTTGGCAATATCCAGTGCCAGTTTGGCCTGCTTGGCGGCGCTGGCCTCTTTCTCTCCTTCGACGCTTTGTACCAGCATCACAATAAAGCCAATACAGACGCTGCCGAGGATCATAGGGATACCGATTTTTGAGACAATATCCAGTCCCAGTTCGGTGGTGGGGGCCCAGGCGACCACCAGAATCATGGTCAACGTTTCGCACAGCATCCCACCTAAAATACCGGCACGCCAGTGCTGTGCTTTGGGGATTTTACGGTTGATCCAGCCGGCAATACAGCCCGCCAAAATACTGGTGATAAAGCACGGCAGGGCGGTGACGCCGCCAATGTCGATCAGATAGCGGTGGATACCTGCGATGATGCCGGTAATGATGCCAACCCACGGGCCGAACAGGATCCCCCCCGACATCACCGCAATAATACGCACGTTTACCAGAGAACCTTCGACCGGTACTCCGGACCAGGTACTGAACAGGGCAAACATAGAGAAAATGGCCGTTACGGCGAGCAGTTCCTTCGGGGAGTGGGCTGACTTGTGCAACAGTTCTCGAAACAAGCGGATACGAATCAGAAAAAACAGGCAGAACAGCATCAGCGCTGCCCGATCAAAGACCGCCAGCAGCATATTGAATATTTCGTGCACGGGTGACTCTTGCGAATAGATTAAACCTCTATGATAGGTAACCTGAGCAAGGATGACCAGCATCCCCATTGCGCCGGGCTAATGAGGAAAAACCATATAATTAAAAGGGGATTGTAAAGGAAAAGTGTGTTTCTCCGAATTTTCCAGGATTGATTGATTTTCAGAGTAAAATTTATGACTCCAATATGTTAATGAATGGTGATTTTTGCAGGCCGCGTAAAATGTTTATTTCCCTGTTTATTTTTATTGATCCTCTTTTAAAGCAGGAGAAAATATTTTGCGTTGCCTCTCGACAGAAGGAATTTATTCAGGCTATTTTCTAAACGTGCCACCATCGTGGCAGCGTCGCTCGGACGGTCCGGGCGCTAACGTGAATCTGAGGATACTATGGCTGACTCCCGCCCTGAACGTCGCTTTACGCGTATTGATCGTCTTCCCCCTTATGTTTTTAACATCACTGCTGAACTGAAGATGGCTGCGCGTCGGCGCGGCGAAGATATTATCGATTTCAGCATGGGGAACCCGGATGGGGCTACGCCTCCTCACATTGTAGAAAAACTGTGTACCGTGGCCCAGCGCCCGGATACCCACGGTTATTCAACCTCTCGCGGTATTCCGCGTCTGCGTCGGGCGATTTCCCGCTGGTATCAGGACCGCTATGATGTCGAGATCGACCCTGAATCCGAAGCCATTGTGACCATCGGATCTAAAGAGGGGCTGGCGCATCTGATGCTGGCTACGCTCGATCACGGTGACACGGTCCTCGTGCCTAACCCAAGTTATCCTATTCATATTTACGGTGCCGTAATTGCCGGGGCTCAGGTGCGTTCTGTACCGCTGGTGGAAGGGGTCGACTTCTTTAATGAGCTGGAGCGGGCGATCCGTGAAAGCTACCCGAAACCAAAGATGATGATCTTAGGTTTCCCATCCAATCCTACCGCGCAGTGCGTTGAGCTGGAATTCTTTGAGAAAGTGGTCGCGCTGGCTAAACGCTACGACGTGCTGGTGGTTCACGACCTCGCCTATGCCGATATCGTCTACGATGGCTGGAAAGCGCCGTCGATCATGCAGGTGCCTGGCGCCCGCGATGTGGCGGTTGAATTCTTTACGCTGTCGAAAAGCTATAACATGGCGGGATGGCGTATTGGTTTTATGGTGGGTAACAAAACGCTGGTTAATGCGCTGGCGCGGATTAAGAGCTACCACGATTACGGAACCTTTACACCGTTGCAGGTTGCGGCCATTGCCGCACTGGAAGGCGATCAGCAGTGCGTACGGGATATCGCAGAGCAGTATAAGCGTCGACGCGATGTGCTGGTCAAAGGGCTGCATGAAGCGGGCTGGATGGTAGAGATGCCGAAGGCATCGATGTATGTCTGGGCAAAAATTCCTGAGCAGTATGCTGCAATGGGCTCGCTTGAGTTTGCTAAAAAAATGCTGAATGACGCGAAGGTCTGTGTGTCACCGGGGGTGGGTTTTGGTGATTATGGCGATACCCACGTGCGCTTTGCGTTAATTGAGAACCGTGACCGTATTCGCCAGGCGATCCGAGGCATTAAAGCCATGTTCCGTGCAGATGGTTTACTGCCCTCCAGCACGAAATCAGCCTCTGAAAGCGCTGATTAACCAAACGGTTAACCCACAAAAGCAAACAGGAGCCTGAGGGCTCCTGTTTTTTGCTGCATCTTTTAATTTAGATCATCAGGGCAAATGTACCGGCCCAAACGATGACCATAAATGAAATGCCCATAAAGAAATATTTCACTTTTCATCACTCCGCGTATTAAAGCACGCCTAAATGAACATACACTTACCTGATAGAGAGCTGACGCCAGCGTCAACGAAAGGGAGAATACCCCGCGTTTGTTTCGCTGCATCATCTCAGAATTCTGAGCTGTAATGCTCCAGACGGCGCTAATGTACGCCTAAAAATGAAGCGAGACAAGAGGCATTTTTTTATTTAATTTTAATAACTTACATGTGTCGTGAATCGGCGACAGTTTGATTTCCTTCAGCAATGAATCGCCACTGAGCGACGCGCTGATTACTCAGAGAATTCTCATATCACCATACTCATAATGCGGCTAATTTTGCGCAAAAATTGATAATGAAAAGGTTAAAAATGACCAGATTAATGATGTTAGCACTCGTTCTTACCCCACTGACGTCGATGGCGGCAGCCCCGCAAGCGTTGAATTTCAGCTGTGCAAGTATTGGTGGTGTGAATAGTGATGGTAAAGGTAATGTCTGGATTGATGGAGAGAAAGCCACCGTTAAGACATTCAACGAAAATTACTGGGAAGCGAAAAGCGGTAAAAATACCGTTTCTATTTCCCGTAATGATGACGGTAGCCCGGCCGTTTCCTGGACTGGCCCTAATCGTAAGCACGGTATTTGCCAGCCTGACGATGAGAAGAGCTATGCACCAGCGAAAAAATCGGTGAATGCTGGCCCGTCTTTCTCCTGTGCCGCGGTCGACAAGGGAAGTATGGAGGACATTATTTGTCAGAGCCCGTCACTTTCCGCAATGGACTTGAAACTGAATGGCATCTACAAGCAGGCGTTGGTGAAATCAAACAATGATTCGACGCTGAAAGCCGAGCAGCGCGGTTGGATCAAAGGCCGCAACGAGTGCTGGAAAGAGCAGGATAAGCCTGCCTGTCTTTCCCGCGAATACAGTCAACGGATGACTGAACTACAGAGCAAATGGGGCATTAAGTAATTCAGCCGCAGAAAAAAAGAAAGGCCATCTGGCCTTTCTTTTTACGTATATAACGAGGCTTCACCCATCGGGCGGGTTTTGAAACGACGATGGATCCAGAGATACTGCTCGGGTGCACGCATAATCTCTTTTTCAATTATTTTGTTCATATAAGCCGCAGCCAGGCCCTCATCAGTAGGGTAACCTTCCATCTCCGGCGTGATAAACAGACGGTAGCCAGAATTGTCCGTTTTTCTCACCATGGTGACGGTCAACATCGCAGCACCTGATAAACGTGACAGTACGTAGGTACCATTGGTTGTCGCGACGTCCTTGACGGCGAAAAAGGGTGCAAACGAACTGCCTTTGCGACCGTAGTCCTGATCGGGAGCAAACCATACGGCTTCCCCTTTTTTCAGGGCGCTGACAATGCCACGCAGGTTATTTCTGCCGATCATGGCTTTGTTTGAGCGCATCCGACCACGGGTCTGGATCCACTCCATTAACTTATTGTTATGCGGGCGGTAGGTTGCCATCATGGGTTGGCAAAGCCCCATCACGCGGCCTCCCAACTCCAGAGACATAAAGTGTACGCCTACTACCATCACGCCGCGGTTTTGCGACTGTGCACGCTTCAGGTTGTCGAGACCTTCGACGTCAAACCATTTACGCACGCGACGGTCAGGCCAGAACCAGGCCATGCCGGTTTCAAGCAGCGCCATGCCAAGAGAACGAAAGTTTTCTTCGACCAGCCTGTCTCGTTCTGCCTGTGGCAGATTCGGGAAGCACAGTTCGAGGTTTTTACGGGCAATAGATTCACGACGTTTTAAAAACGGGCGAGCAAGCGTTCCGGTACGCGTACCCAAAAAGCACAATACGGGGTAGGGGAGTTGCACCAAGAGCCAGAGCACACCGACACCAAACCATGTGAGCCAGTAGCGCGGATGCAAAAACGCGCGTGAAAATTTACATTGGGGGAACATAAGCACCTGTTGTTGATACTAATAAGATGTATCGCGAAGATTCTTTGTCGACAGCGTTACACTCTGATACTGATCGTTAGGCCACCATGAAGGACAATGGTTCCTGTAAAGAGTGTAAAACTTAGTCAGGACAAAACCACGGGGGGGCATGAATGATCGGGCTTATACTTTACCACCTAGAGATTAATGTCAGCCAGAGATAAATCCTCAATAAGCGTAAATGTTTATGCGGGAGAGAAACTGAAATAGGGACAGGGGTATAACCTGTTGTTTTTTTTGCTGGTTAACTGTCCATCTGATGTCGAGGTTCGCCGCCATAGCCGTATTTATTGTAACAAAAATGTTGCCTGGATTGCCTGTGTATAGGAATTGTCTTAGACTATAAATTCAAGGAGTGTAAGGACTTACATGACGTTTTACGGCAGACAGGAGGTACCGCTATGCTCTATTTCTGGACCTTTCTCATATTGAGCATTCTGTGCGTTAGTTGCTATATCTGGCAGGTTTTGGGCGCGTTGGCATCAATCAGTTCTTTAATCGGCATGGCTATCCTGGCGGCATTAATTTACTTCACTACTCTGTGGCTGACTCATGGTGATGAAATGGTCACGGGAATATTTCTTTTTCTGGCTCCGACCTGTGGGCTGATCATCCGCTTTATGGTCGGTGACGGGAAGCATTAAATCGACGTGTCATTAATGATGATAACAAAATGAGTGTCACACGTTTTTTCATCCAGGATA
>NZ_SZWV01000036.1:0-19151 GCF_005280945.1 Citrobacter sp. wls718 | reverse complement strand
CCAGCGATGCTGGCACTTTTTTATCGACCTAGAACAGATTACCGGG
The DNA here is from genome assembly GCF_005280945.1 of Citrobacter sp. wls718. NCBI lineage: Bacteria > Pseudomonadati > Pseudomonadota > Gammaproteobacteria > Enterobacterales > Enterobacteriaceae > Citrobacter > Citrobacter sp. wls718. Next base: position 19,105 of record NZ_SZWV01000036.1, on the reverse strand, counting down.
CATCAGCAAGCTCTAAAGCCGCTTCTTCTTGCTGGGCATCTTTTCGCTGTTGTTCCAACTCCAGCGCGCCGCGGTGGGACAAGTAGCAGAACACGATGCAGCAGACGATCCCCCCCATCAGTAGGTAAAATCCCCCGTGCCAGCCCATTTTGTCGACCATCACACCAAACAGGCTGGTTCCTAGTGATGCACCAAAAATGTAGCTCATAAATCCGCGTAACCCTACGGCTGAACCGACGGCGAAGCTGGGGACGATTTCCATGGTCTGCACGGATGCCAAGAACTGAGGAACGTAAATCAGGCAACCGACAATGGCGGCGAAAATAGTCACCATCACCAGGGATTCACTTTTCCAGTAGCCGATCAGACAGACGAAGATCAGCGCCATACAAATCATTGCCAGCGGCATCCTGCGACCCTTAAACAACTTGTCGGTAAGCCAACCGGCCAGCAATGTGGAAGGAATGGCCGCCCATTCAAAAAACAGAAATGCCACGCTCATTTGTTCTTTTGAGAAGTGTTTTTCGGTAAGCAAGTAAATCGGCAACCAGCTGATCATGCCAAAACGCACCATATAGACAAACACGTCCACCAGAGAGACATACCAGGCATTTTTATTACGCAGCACGTAGGTGCAAAAGATCTGGTAGGCGCTCATATTCTCCGGTGCCTGGGTGACCTGTCGGGCGTTGAGCACGACTTTTTCTTCCGGCATCATTTCTTCCAGCGGTGGTAAACCTTCTTTACGTGGCGAACCTTTACCCAGCATTAGAACAATAAAGGCAAATAACACGGCGATACAGGCGGGGACAATATAGCTGGCGCTTTGCCAGTGTTCGCTACCCAGAATGGCAAAAGCGGTGCCTACAATCGGGGCGACAATACCGCCGCCAACGTTGTGCGAGATATTCCAGAAGGCGCCAACGCGTCCACGTTCTTTACGTGGGAACCAATTGGCAATAGTTATAAATGAGGGGCCAACACCCATCCCCTGGAATAAGCCGTTGAACACTACCAGTGTGGCAAATATCCAGAATCCGGTGCTGAAACCTAACCCGACGTTCACGATGGCGCACAAGACCAGACCGCATGCCATAAAGACTTTGGGGCTGGCCTTATCGGCCAGGCTGCTCATAATACCCTTACTGATCCCGTAGGCAATCAACATGCAACTGCTGAGCAGACCAATTTGGGTGGCACTGAGATCCAGATGTTCTTTCAGGTACGGCGTAGAGAGTGTGAAGTTATTACGTACAATATAGTACGCAAGATAGCCGAGAAATACGCTAAGTAGCGCCTGCATCCGGTATCGACCATATGTCGCCTGGACTTGCTCCGGCGGGACTTTATTTGCCGATGGTCCTGTCTTAAATATTGAAAGCATATCATCACCTAAATTTATATTGATGTGAATATCAGGAGTTTTCGTTGTGCAGGGTGAAATAAACGGTGATGGAATTCAACTCAATGAAATGTGTCAGTATTGACTCAACTTAACCAAAGAATGACTAATTTTGACTCTTTTAAATTAACAGAGGTGTGTGTTTTTTATTTTTAGCGGGAATTTATAGCCAGCATGTGCGGATACTAACAATTTTAATCGGTAATTTAAGGTATTCTGTACCCATGCTTTCGCTTTCGGCTTGGTTATTTTTATAACCACCTTACCTTTCCCCTGAGTTGGGGTAAACGGGTAAGTTTTGTCTCAATATTATTTTTCGAACATGTTGGTATTTATGAACGGGATCACAAACAGGCTTTGCGACCAGGGGCGGATGATCATCCTGTCGCTTTGTTTTACGTTGCTGTCTATGGCCAGCCAGGCACAGGGTAAAGAGCTCGTCATGGCCACGACGTTCTCCCCTGGCGCGACGGCATGGATTATCCAGCAATGGCAAACCGAGCCAGGGTCGGTAATGATTCGTACGCTAAACCGCACCAGTGCCTCTCTGGAACAACTGCTCGATACGGCGAACGCGGACAATGTTGATCTGATTTTGACCTCCTCTCCCATGCTGTTGCAGCATTTGCAGGAACATCAGAAGCTGGCTCCGTTTGATAATGCGCTGCCTGAGAGTCAACGCCTGGTGCCGGAGTCCATCCGTTCTACGTCCGTGGCGGTGGCAATATCAGGTTTTGGCCTGTTGATTAACCGTTCTGCGCTGGCGGCGCGGCATTTACCGGCTCCGACTGACTGGGGGGATTTAACGCACCCCCGGTATCAGGGCGCGCTGTTGATGAGTAGCCCGTCACGTTCGGATACCAACCATTTGATGGTGGAATCACTGCTGCAGCAAAAAGGGTGGGAACAAGGATGGGCGACGCTGCTGGCGAGTGCCGGCAATCTGGTGACGATTTCCTCGCGCAGTTTCGGCGTTGCTGACAAAATTAAAAGTGGATTAGGCGTCGCTGGGCCGGTGATTGATAATTACGCCAATCTGCTGCTCAACGACCCGCATCTGGCGTTTAACTATTTTCCGCATTCCGCAGTGTCGCCAACCTATGTGGCGGTGTTGAACAATAGCCAGCATGCCGGTGAAGCCCGTCGTTTTATTCGCTATTTATTGAGTCCTCAAGGGCAGCGGATCCTTGCCGATGCGAATACCGGGAAATATCCGGTCACGCGGTTGCCCGCCGATAATCCGCGTGCTGCTCAGCAGGCCATACTGATGGACCAGCCACCACTAAATTATCGCCTGATCCTCAAGCGGCAGCAGCTGGTGCAGCGGATGTTTGATACCGCTATCAGTTTTCGTCTCGCGCAATTGAAGGATGCCTGGCGAGCGCTGTATAGCGCCGAAGCGCGGCTAAAACGGCCACTCCCTGAAATACGAGCGTTATTGACCAGCGTCCCGATAGACGCCAGCAGTAGTGAAGATGAGGCCTGGCTTGCGCAATTCGAGAATAAAAGCGTTGCTGAACAGCAGATGATGGAATGGCAGCTATGGTTTCTCAAAAACCAGCGCCAGGCTATCGCCAAACTGGAAGAATTAAAATGAAGGGCGGGTCGTTACTGCAACGTCTTCGTCAGCTTAGCATTAGCAGCAGTCTGCGCGGGGCCTTCCTGACAGGGGCGTTACTGACGTTAAGCGTGAGTTGCGTCAGTCTGTATTCCTGGCATGAGCAGAGCTCGCAGATCCGCTATTCGCTGGATGACTACTTCCCGCGCGTCCATTCCGCTTTTTTAATTGAAGGCAATCTCAACCTGGTGGTGGATCAGCTCAATGAGTTCCTGTTGGCTCCCAATACCACGGTAAGACTGCAACTGCGCAACCAGATAATCCAGCATCTGGATAAGATTGAGGCGTTAAGCCGTGGATTGCAGCCCGCGGAACAGCAGCAACTGGCGGTCATTTTGCAAGACAGCCGTACCCTGATGACGGAGCTGGACAGGGTGCTCTACAACATGTTTCTGGTGCGAGAAAAAGTAAGTGAATTGTCTGCGCGCATAGATTGGCTGCATGATGATTTTACGACCGAGTTGAACTCACTGGTGCAGGATTTTACCTGGCAACAGGGAACTCTGCTGGATCAAATTGAGGCCAAAAATGGTGATGCGGCGCAATACCTGAAACGTGCCCGGGAAGTGCAAAACGAACAGCAGCAGGTTTACACACTGGCGAGAATTGAGAATCAAATCGTCGACGATCTGCGTGACAGGCTGAACGAGCTGAAGTCCGGTAGCGATGACGGTATGTTGGTGGAGACCCACATTCGTTATCTGGCAAATTTGAAAACAACGGCGGATGAAAATATCCGTACGCTGGATGACTGGCCCAGTACCATAACGTTGCGCCAAACTATTGATGAGTTGCTGGAAATTGGCATGATGAAAAATAAAATGCCCGACACAATGCGCGACTACGTGGCGGCGCAAAAGGCCCTCGTTGATGCTAATCACGCCAGAGAAGCGACGCTTGGGCGCTTTCGTACCTTGCTTGAGGCGCAACTAGGCAGCAGTCATCAGCAAATGCAGATGTTTAATCAGCGCCTGGAGCAGATTGTTCGCGTCAGCGGTGGACTGATTCTGCTGGCGACGTTACTGGCGCTGCTTCTCGCCTGGACGCTCAACCACTACTTTATCCGCTCCCGACTGGTGAAGCGTTTTACCGCACTGAATCAGGCCGTGGTGCAGATCGGTCTCGGTAGAACGGATGCAACTATCCCGGTGTATGGTCGCGATGAGTTAGGGCGCATCGCGGGCTTGCTACGCCATACGCTGGGGCAGCTTAATACGCAAAAAAATCAGCTTGAGCAGGAAGTGGCTGAGCGTAAAGAGATTGAGTCCGATCTTCGCGCCACGCAGGATGAGCTGATTCAGACGGCGAAACTGGCGGTGGTCGGCCAGACCATGACCACTCTGGCGCATGAAATAAACCAACCGCTGAACGCGCTATCGATGTACTTGTTTACGGCGGGAAGGGCCATTGAACAGGGACAACCAGCGCAGGCAAGAAGCACTTTAACCAAAGCGCAAGGGCTGATTACCCGCATTGATGCCATTATTCGCTCGCTGCGCCAGTTTGCGCGTCGGGCCGAGCCGGGGGCGCCGTTGCATCCGGTTGATTTGCGGCAAACTTTTAGTGCGGCTTGGGAACTGTTAGCCATGCGTCATAAGCCACAGCAGGGCAGGCTGACGCTCCCGCCGGAGACCGTATGGGTACTCGGTGATGAGGTTAGGATCCAGCAGGTACTGGTTAATGTGCTGGCAAACGCGCTCGACGCCTGTCCGGCTACGGCTGAAATTGAGGTGAGCTGGCGGGCTCAGGGCAAAACGCTGTGCGTATTGATCGCTGATAACGGACCCGGTTGGCCTCAGGCGTTGTTACCGTCGCTATTGAAGCCATTTACGACCAGTAAGGATGTGGGTCTCGGCATTGGTTTGTCGATTTGTGTATCGTTAATGACGCAAATGAACGGTGAGTTACGCCTGGCGTCAACGCTGGAGCGCAATGCCTGCGTAGTCCTGCAATTCAACCTGACGGATGTAAATGATGTTGAGTGATGAATGTTCTGTTCTGCTGATTGATGACGATGCCGATGTGCTCGATGCTTACACGTTATTGTTGGAGCAGGCAGGATATCGCGTCCTGGCCTGTAACAATCCGTTTGACGCCAGAAATCTGATGCCTGCCGACTGGCCAGGGATCGTATTAAGCGATGTATGTATGCCAGGCTGTTCGGGGATCGATCTGATGACTCTGTTTCATCAGGATGATAATCAACTGCCGATCCTGCTGATCACCGGGCACGGCGATGTCCCGATGGCGGTGGATGCAGTGAAGAAAGGCGCATGGGACTTTCTGCAAAAACCGGTCGATCCTGGCAAGCTGCTGGCGCAGGTTGAGGATGCCCTGCGTCAGAGGCAGTCCGTAATTGCGCGTCGTCATTACTGCCAGCAGAAATTACAGGTTGAACTGGTCGGATACAGTGACTGGGCAACGCAATTCCGCCAGCGACTACAGCAACTGGCAGAAACGGATATCGCCGTCTGGTTTTATGGTGAACCCGGAACAGGACGCATGACGGGCGCGCGGTATCTGCATCAGCTTGGGCGCAATGTCCACGGGCCATTTATACGTGCAGACCTGACATCCGGAAATGCGGTTCAGCTCAACGCGCTCATTGATCAGGCTCAAGGTGGAACGCTGGTACTGAGTCATATTGAATGCCTGACGCGCGAGCAGCAGCACCATCTGGTGCAGTTGCAAAGTCAAGAGCGGCGTCCTTTTCGCTTGATTGGGATCGGGGAGACGTCCTTGGTGGAGTTGGCGGCAACCCACCAGATTGTTGCAGAACTCTATTATTGCTTTGCCATGACGCAAATCGCCTGCCAACCGCTGTCTCTGCGCCCGGACGACATTGAGCCGTTATTTCATCACTACCTGCATAAAGCCTGTCTGCGGTTAAACCATCCCGTGCCTGAAGTCGACGGGGAATTGCTAAAAGGCATGCGGCGACGAGTATGGTTGAGCAATGTACGGGAACTGGCAAATGCCGCAGAGTTGTTTGCCGTCGGGTTACTCCCGTTGGCTGAAACTGCCAACCCGCAGATGCATATGCCCGAGCCGACCCCGCTGGATCGTCGGGTAGAAGAGTATGAACGACAAATCATCACGGAAGCGCTCAATATCCATCAGGGGCGGATTAATGAGGTGGCAGAGTATCTGCAAATTCCGCGTAAGAAGCTGTATCTGAGAATGCGAAAATACGGGCTGAGTAAAGAGCACTATAAGTTCTAGCGCTCATCGAAATATTCGAACAGAGGCCAGAAAATCATCTGGCCATATCTCTTACCACATCAAATCATCAGGTACGACAAAGTCAGCGTACGGGTCATCTTCGTCCTTATCTTCCTGGCTCAGTTCGCAATTTAAGACAATGTAGCTGGCGTCACGCTGCGCGATCTTATCGGCAACCACCGCCGGGATGATGGCGTATTCGCTCTCGCGATCACTTTCAGCGGCCAGACGCGCAATGGCAAGACGCCCCTTGATTAACTGAGTCTGGGTAACTTTATCAACGTAGATTTTTTTAATCAGATTGTTGTCGGTAAAGTTATAACCAATATCGCCTCTTGAAATGGTGATTTTATTCATTTCAATCAGCTGCTTAATCTGAGCTTTGTATTCTTTCGACAGGGCTGCTTGCTTTTGCTGCTCGCTGAGTTGCTTATCACGCTCAACCTGTGCTTTTTTATTTTCTTCAACCGCCTCTCTGGCCTCACGCGCCTGAACGCGCGACTTTTTCGCTGTTCTTTGCACCTTCGCCATTTTTTTACTGGTGACTAAGCCAGCTTTAAGCATCTGCTCTTGTAGGGTGAGTTTTGTCATATTCGTTTCTAAATCCAGTAAAAAGAGTTCTCAGGATTATACCCTTAACGTCCGGGGGGATGCCAGATTGCGGGGAGTTGCAAAGCGTCGGGGATAAAATGGCAGGCTATGGTGTCCCTGCAGGAATCGAATAACTTTCTAATTTTATGATATTGATGGTTTTATTTTTAGAGTGGATGTCTGGTACCAGCAAAAATACCATCAAGGGCCGTCAGAATGATGATTTTGGGCAAAGCAGGAATGTAATCCGGGAATGGCAAGGCATCATATGGCCGACATTATGCTGTATGAGGCATTGAGCTGTTAATATAGCCGTCCCGAGCATGAAAGCTGCGTGTGATGGAGTGATATGACTGGTAATCATTGGCTGAACCAAATGACAGAGTGGCTCAACGAAGCCCGACGGACGCACCAAAATCTCAACAAAAAAGATGCTGTTGAGTTTAATGTCTTTCGGTATATCACTGCTGACGAAAATGGCCTTTCACGCATCCTGGCTGATTTGCTTGACGTGCGCGGTGTTCATGGTCAGCAAGCTCACTTTCTCAGCACCTTTCTCGATTTGATTGGGAAAAGCTTATGGGATGCAACATCTTGTCGGTTTGTTGAGTGCGAACAGCAGACTGATGCCCTGGGCACTAAACGTCGAATTGATATCGTCGTACAAGGGGAGCGATGGACACTTGGTATAGAGAACAAACCCAGTGCCGCCGATCAACCCAATCAGGTTTTGGACTATCTCCACGAGCTAAGAAAGCGCCGCAGCGTACTAAACGAAACGCTGCTGATTTACCTGACTCCTGAAGGGAGCAAGCCAACTCCGTTTAGTATTGATGAGCATCAATGTGACGCCGCGCTTCAGTCTGGTGAGCTTGTCCTCCTGTCATATCAAAGGCTCGTCGTTTGGCTTGAGGGGCTGTGCAAAAATGATGATATACCTTACCGCTTGCGAGTCTTTCTATTCGATTTGCAGCGTTTTATTTCGGTGAATGTGCTGAATTGCAGGGAGGGGAAGGTTGTGGATGTTTTGTTAGACAAGATCTTTACTGACGAATCAACGCTGGATACCACGTTAAGTCTACTAAGCCTGCAAAATAGCATTTATCAAACGCTGACTAAAAAAGCGACTTCGGCTTTGATAGCACCAGCAGGCTGGGAGGTATGCCGAAAATTATATCCAGATTACGGGATTGGGTTGCGCCCACCAGAGGCCATTGGCTGGCACTACTGTATCGAACCTGCCAAAGGGAGTTATCAGGATTGGAGTTACGGTATCAAGCTGGATAATGCTTCGAATGCTACCGAATCAGCTTTGCTGGCTGCGCAACAGCTCAAAATAGATTTCCCTACAGGGGCGAAAGCGAGTGCATGGTGGCCATGGTGGCGCAGCTTTAATGGATATTTGTCGCATGACCTTGATCCCATTGAATACAGGGATTGGCTTTCGAGTAATCGTGCATGGCTTGAAATGAACAATGGTGAGTTCTCAAGGCGCTGTGTCGATTTGTTTATTCGATTACATGAGTCGGTTAGCAGTAGAAGTTGTTCTAACGAATAATGGTTTTCCAGACGTTGCCTAAAACCTCGTTTCAGGTCATTACGTAACGCACTAATCTGTGTAAAATCAGAGCTAACCCAATATCGTGGAGTGCTCCGCTATGGCTGGCGTAAACAAGGCTCATTTAACTGAAACGGACATCATTACCAAATTCATCCTGCCAGTGGTTAAAGATGCTGGCTGGGACATGATGTCGCAGGTCCGTCAGGAAGTGAAACTCCGCGATGGTAAGATTGTGGTTCGTGGCAAACTGGCCTCGCGTATCAAAGTTAAATCCGCCGACATTGTGCTTTACCACAAGCCGAATTTGCCGCTGGCGGTGATAGAAGCCAAGGCCAATCAGCACGCCATCAGTAAAGGAATGCAACAGGGTCTGGATTACGCCAGCCTGCTCGATGTTCCCTTTGTGTTTGCGACCAATGGTGATGGTTTTGTTTTTCACGATAAAACCAACCCGCAGCAGCTTGAGTCAGAAATTACTCTCAGTGATTTTCCAACCCCTGAACAACTCTGGCAGAAATATTGTGTCTGGAAAGGGTTTACTCAGGAACAGCTGCCCGTCATCAGCCAGGACTACTACGATGACGCCAGCGGGAAATCCCCTCGTTATTATCAGATGCAGGCGATCAACCGAACGGTAGATGCTGTATCAGCAGGGAAGAACCGCATTCTGCTGGTAATGGCAACCGGGACGGGGAAAACCTACACCGCATTCCAGATAATCTGGCGGTTGTGGAAAGCGAAAAACAAAAAACGCATTCTGTTTCTCGCTGACCGAAATATTCTGGTCGATCAGACCAAGCGCAATGACTTCAAGCCATTTGGTTCAGCGATGACCAAAGTTACCGGGCGCACCGTTGACCCCGCTTATGAAGTACACCTGGCGCTGTACCAGGCGATCACCGGGCCGGAGGAACATCAAAAAGCCTATAAGCAGGTTGCTCCCGATTTCTTTGATCTCATAGTCATCGACGAATGCCACCGTGGCAGCGCCTCTGAAGATTCTGCCTGGCGGGAGATCCTGGAATATTTTGGCAGCGCCACCCAGATAGGCCTGACGGCAACGCCGAAAGAAACCGAAGAAGTCTCCAGCACCGATTACTTTGGTGAGCCGGTTTATACCTATTCCCTGAAAGAAGGCATTGAAGATGGCTTCTTAGCCCCGTACAAAGTGGTGCGCGTCGATATCGACGTTGATGTACAGGGCTGGCGACCGGTTAAGGGTCAGTTAGATAAATACGGCGAAGAGATTGAAGACCGAATCTACAACCTGAAAGATTTTGACCGCACGATGGTGATTGATGAACGTACCATGCTGGTAGCGCAGACCATTACCGACTATTTGAAACGTACCAACCCGATGGATAAAACCATCGTCTTCTGCAACGATATTGACCACGCCGCTCGGATGCGCCAGGCGCTGGTGGTACTCAACCCAGAACAGGTGCTGAAGAACGAAAAATACGTGATGAAAATCACAGGCGATGACGATATTGGCAAGGCGCAGCTGGATAACTTCATTGACCCCAAAAAAGCTTACCCGGTTATCGCGACAACCTCTGAGCTGATGAGTACCGGCGTCGATGCGCAAACCTGTAAATTGGTGGTGTTAGACCAGAACATTCAGTCGATGACCAAGTTCAAACAAATCATCGGGCGCGGCACGCGTATCAACGAAAAGCACGGCAAGCTGTGGTTCACGATTCTCGACTTCAAAAAAGCGACAGAGCTATTTGCCGACCCACGTTTTGACGGCTTGCCAGAAAAAGTGCTGGTGGTAAAACCTGACGACATTTCGGACCCGGCGTCTGATTTTAATGACCAACTCGATGCGGAAGATAACGCTGAGGACGATGATAGTTTCGCCAATGAAGCGCGGGAAGAGAGAGCCGAATACAAGGTAAACCGCGAAAAATTCGCCGGAAATGGCGAATTCCACGACGATGACGAAAACAAAGTCCGCAAATTCTATGTGAATGGTGTGGACGTTAAAGTGCTGGCGAAGCGCGTTCAGTATTATGATGCCGACGGCAAACTGGTGACGGAATCCTTCCAGGATTACACCCGCAAAACGATGCTCAAAGACAGTGATTATGCGTCTCTGGATAGCTTCGTGCGCAAATGGCAGGAAGCTCCCCGCAAGCAGGTCATCATTGAAGAGTTGGAGCAACTCGGAATTCTGTGGGACGTGCTGGCCGAAGAAGTCGGAAAAGATCTCGATCCGTTTGATCTGCTCTGCCACGTAGTGTACGGTCAGCCGCCGTTAACGCGCCATGAGCGTGCCGCCAACGTGCGTAAACGTAATTACTTCACAAAATATGCGGAACCCGCGCAGCAGGTGCTTAACACGCTGCTGGATAAATACGCTGATGAAGGCGTGCGGGAAATCGAAGACGTTCAGGTATTGAAACTGAAACCCTTTGACTCACTGGGGCGTCCAATAGAGATCATCAAAACCCGCTTTGGTGACAAGCAGGCCTACGAGCAGGCAGTGAATGAACTGGAAAACGAAATCTACCAGCTACCTCCACGCTTCGCCTGATACTGCATAAATTTATTGCCACTGGCCGCCCTTGCTGCCAGTGGCATCCTTTTTTAAGAATGGAATAACAACATGTCGATTAGCTCAGTTATTAAATCCCTTCAGGACATCATGCGCAAAGATGCAGGTGTGGACGGCGATGCCCAGCGTCTGGGGCAGCTTTCGTGGCTTCTGTTTTTGAAGATTTTTGATACTCAGGAAGAAGAGCTGGAACTGGAACAGGATAACTACAGCCTGCCTATCCCGGAACGCTATCTTTGGCGTACCTGGGCGGCGAACAGCGAAGGGATTACCGGCGATGCGCTGCTGGAATTCGTTAACGACGACCTGTTCCCAAAACTGAAGAACATGACCGCACCAATCGACACTAACCCTCGTGGTTATGTGGTCAAGCAGGCGTTCAGCGATGCCTACAACTACATGAAAAACGGCACGTTGCTGCGTCAGGTCATCAACAAGCTTAACGAAATCGATTTCAGCAGCAGCCAGGAACGCCATCTGTTTGGCGATATCTACGAGCAGATCCTGCGCGACCTCCAAAGCGCTGGTAACGCTGGTGAGTTCTATACCCCGCGTGCGGTAACACGCTTTATGGTTAATCGTATTGATCCGAAACTGGGCGAGTCGATTATGGATCCAGCCTGCGGAACCGGCGGTTTCCTCGCCTGTGCATTCGATCATGTGAAAGAGCATTACGTCAACACCACCGAAGACCATAAAACTCTGCAGCAACAGATATATGGCGTTGAGAAAAAACAGCTTCCGCACCTGCTGTGCACCACCAATATGCTGTTGCACGGCATCGAAGTGCCGGTACAAATCCGCCATGACAACACGCTGAATAAGCCGCTCTCCTCCTGGGACGAACAGCTGGATGTGATCATCACCAACCCACCGTTTGGCGGCACCGAAGAAGACGGCATTGAGAAAAACTTCCCGGCAGAGATGCAGACTCGTGAAACCGCCGACCTGTTCCTGCAACTGATTATTGAAGTGCTGGCAGACAAAGGTCGCGCGGCAGTGGTATTGCCAGACGGCACACTGTTTGGTGAAGGCGTCAAAACCAAAATCAAAAAACTGCTGACCGAAGAGTGCAACCTGCACACCATCGTGCGTCTGCCAAACGGCGTGTTTAACCCGTACACCGGCATCAAAACCAATATTCTGTTCTTCACCAAAGGCCAGCCGACCAAAGACATCTGGTTCTACGAACACCCTTACCCGGATGGCGTAAAGAACTACAGCAAAACCAAACCGATGAAGTTTGAAGAGTTCCAGACCGAGATCGACTGGTGGGGCAGTGAAGCAGACGGTTTTGCCAGCCGCGAAGAGAACAATCAGGCGTGGAAAATCAGTATCAAGGACATCATCGACCGCAACTTCAACCTCGATATCAAAAACCCGTACCAGGGCGAAACCATCAGCCATGACCCGGACGAACTGCTGGCGCAGTACCAGACGCAGCAGGCGGAAATCAGCGAACTACGTAATCAGCTACGTGACATCCTCGGTGCCGCGCTGGCGGGCAGCAAGGAGGCGAACTGATGACCGTTGAAAAACTGATCACCCAACATATCGATACCTGGACTTCCGCCCTGCAAACCCGCTCAACCGCCGGGCGCGGCAGCAATGGCAAAATCGATCTCTACGGTATCAAGAAACTGCGCGAGCTGATTCTGGAGCTGGCAGTGCGCGGCAAACTGGTGCCGCAGAACCCGAATGATGAACCGGCGTCTGAATTGTTAAAGCGAATTGCCGCTGAGAAAGAAGAACTGGTAAAACAGGGGAAGATTAAAAAGCAGAAGCCTTTGCCGGAAATTAGTGAGGAAGAGATGCCTTTTGAATTGCCGAGCGGGTGGGATGTAATTCGCTTAGGCGATTTAACTACAAAAATTGGTTCAGGAAGTACTCCTAGAGGCGGACAAAACTCTTATGTTTCTTCTGGGATTCCATTTTTACGTTCTCAGAATATTTGGAATGATGAGTTAAAGTTAGATGATGTAGTATTTATTTCTTCAGAGGTCCATTCTCAAATGGAAGGGACTCAGGTGAAAGGAAACGATATATTATTGAATATCACTGGAGCATCTCTAGGCCGCTGTACAATTTTCCCAGAGAGAATAGGTGAGGCAAATGTTAATCAGCATGTGACAATTATCAGGCTGATTGAACAGGGAATGGTAAGTTTTCTTCATTTGGCAATTATATCCCCAGTAATACAAAAAATCATTTGGGGGCGCCAAGTTGGTATGGCAATTGAAGGTCTTAGCAAGAAAACTCTTGAATTATTCGAAATACCAGTTCCACCTTTACCAGAACAATTACGTATTGTTTACAAAATAAATGAGTTAATGTCCCTCTGTGACAAACTGGAACAGCAATCCCTGACCAGTCTGGATGCGCATTCTCAGCTTGTTGAAACGCTGCTGGCAACGCTTACCGACAGTCAAAACGCAGAAGAATTAGCCGAAAACTGGGCGCGCATTAGCCAGCATTTCAACACGCTATTTACCACCGAAGCGAGTATTGACGCGCTTAAGCAAACCATTCTGCAACTGGCGGTAATGGGTAAACTGGTGCCGCAAGATCCTAACGACGAACCGGCTTCCGAACTGCTAAATCGTATTGAGCAGGAAAAATTGCAACTGGTGAAAGACGGTAAAATTAAAAAACAAAAACCTTTGCCGCCAGTGAGTGATGAGGAAAAACCTTTTGTTCTACCAATGGGATGGGAATGGTGTCGTTTAGGTGATTTGGCACTTGGTTCAGAGGCCGGGTGGAGCCCGCAATGTGAGTCGCATCCAAGAAATGGCGAGGACTGGGGGGTCTTGAAAATCAGCGCTGTTACTTGGGGAGAGTTCAATGCTGAGGAAAACAAGGCGCTACCGGTAAAACTGGAGCCTAAACAGGAATATGAAGTTAAAGGGAATGATTTCCTTTTATCAAGAGCAAATACCTCCGAGTTGGTTGCCCGCTCTGTGGTTGTACCTCAAACGGTGCCTAAGCATTTAATGCTGAGTGATAAAATTATACGTTTCCAATTCTCCGATTTGATAGATGTGAACTATATCAATATTGTGAATAATTCTACGCTTTCACGTGAGTATTACGGAATGTTAGCTGGTGGTACGAGCGCATCAATGAAAAATGTTACACGAAATCAAATTTCTCTGTTGCCTGTTGCATTGCCTCCTTATAATGAACAAAAGAAGGTAATCCCAGTTGCAGAAAGCATTTTAGTGTTTGTCAACACTCTTAAAAATCTAGTTGTAAAAAGCGAAGATATTAAAAAGAATTTAACTGATTCTATTGTTTTTCATTTTGATAACTAATGTGGTCATTATTACATAATTAATAGAATACCAAGGAGTGTTAGGTGCGCATAAAATCAATTTACATTTCGCGATACAAAAACATTCATGACTTCCAGATGGATTTTGATGATAATAATGGCATCGATGTTTTTGTTGGCAAAAATGCAAGCGGGAAATCTAATTTTTTTGAAGCTATCATTGAGATTTTTCGTCATATTGATCAGTTTGGTCAAGAGAGCAACACGATTAGTTTTGAGTATAATATATTTTACGAAATTGATGGGATTGTGACCAAAGTTGAATGGGCAAAGGATCGGTTGTTCATCAATGATGAGGATGGCCAACGAAAATCAGGAAAAATCCCTTTCCCTGACAATATACTTGTATATTACACTGGACATAATACTACTGTGTCTAGCTTAATTGGTAATTACAAAGCATTATTTCAGAGGAAAATTAAAGGTGCTGAGTTATCCGATTCACGTAAAATTATTGGGATTGGGCCAGATTACAAAAGCCTGCTTCTAACTCTTATTATATCTCAGCATCAAGATAATCCTGCAAGAAATTATATTCTAAATAAACTTGCAGTTAGCAAGTTGGGTCTAACAAAACCTGGCACCAAAGAAGTTACTGAGCCTGTCATTAGATTAAAGTTAGATCGCCCTGATTATGCCAAGGGTAAAAGAGATTTTAATATTCAGCTTAACGATGAAACGGATCGATATTGGAAAGCAGTCGGCATTACTAAAGAATTTCTTGATTCTTTAACGCAATGCATATGGGATAATACTGATCAAATATCCGTTAATGAAGGATACTTTCAAGGTGAAGATCATTACATACTCTATATATCCATAAAGAAATTACAAGAAAAATTTGAAGAATACTGGGATGTACTTTTTCAGCAGTTTGATAACCTAAAAGTATTAGGAATGCTTTCTGATATAACTGTACCCTTACGGTTGGATTCTGATATTGAAGGTGATATTAGTTCCTTTAGTGATGGGCAATTTCAGTCGGTTTATGTTTATTCAGTCTCGGAGTTTTTCAAAAATAAAAACTGTGTGACATTGCTTGATGAGCCTGATGCTTTTTTGCATCCAGAATGGCAGCATCAATTTATTAATCAAGTTAAAGAAATTAACACGGTTGCGTTATGTAAAAACCACATTTTAGTGACTACTCACAGTGCCTCAACTATAGCTTCCTTAGAACAAAAATATATTTCCGTGATATATTCTGATAATTACAAGGTGAAATTTTGCAAGCGAGATAAAGGTCAAGTTATTCGTGAACTGTCTGCTGGGGTTATTTCTTTTTCAGAAACTGAAGCCCGCTTGGCATTGAATCAATTTCTCAAATCATCATCGGGTAATGTACTTTTTACTGAAGGCGTTACTGATGAGATTATTCTAACTATTGCATGGGAGAAGTTAAATCCAGGGCGGGGTTGCCCGTTTGGTATTCAAAATGCTTTTGACCGTAATTTTTTGAGGAATTTATTTTCCCGTGATGAGTTGAAGTTGAATTTCCCAAGCCGAAAAATGTTTGCCTTATTTGACTTTGACGATGCATATAATGATTGGAAAGGGCTCAAAGGTTTGGATTTGATTGTAGACCCATTTGCTGGATTAGCTAAAAAATTAAAATATGAATACCATTACGCCTTGTTACTTCCTGTTCCAAAAAATAGCGACATTAAAAAGCAAGTTATTGACGAAGAAAACAAGGCATGGGGCGGAAATGGAGGCTCTCACTTATCTATCGAACTATTGTTTTACAAAGAAGACTTGCTTGAGAAATGGTTCACCAAACGGCCTTTCATAGCTGGTAGTGAAATCATCGAGTTTGTGGGCGACAAAGCTGAGTTTGCTAAAACAATGGTGCCGACATTTCCTGTGGAAAATTTTGAAATATTTAGATCGCTCTTCGATTTTATCGAGAGCAAGTGCCATGCATAGTTTTATAATATTATTTCTCTTCTAAAGGGAAAGTATATACCAAAATATTGATTTGAACTTTAGATTTAGCGGGGAAATACGAATGCCGGTTCATCATGCAATCTGGCGGGTAGGGGAGAAGCCTCAACCGCTGACCATCAGCAAACTCGGCAGCGAGCAACTGCTGGAGAAGATGATTTTAAACGACCCTACCATCCTCTCTGACCAATGGATGATCATCGGCCATCAGGAATACACCCTTGATAAAGGGCGTATCGATCTGCTGGCGATTGCGCCGGATGCCTCGCTCATCCTGATTGAGCTCAAACGCGACCGTACGCCGCGTGAAGTCGTTGCCCAGGCGCTGGATTACGCCTCCTGGGTTGATGACTTAACCGCCGATCGATTGTCGCAGATTTATGAAAAATTCTCTGGCGGCGGAAATTTAGGGGAGGCATTTAAGCAACGCTTTAATGCCGAACTGGAAGAAGAGTCGCTCAACCAGTCGCATCAAATCATCATCGTGGCGGCGGAGCTGGATCCGTCCACCGAGCGCATTGTCGATTACCTCAGCAAGAACGGCATCTCGATTAACGTTCTGTTCTTCAAAGTTTTCCAACACGGTGATGAGCAGTTCTTAAGTCGCGCCTGGCTTATCGATCCGAGCGAAACGCAAACCAATGCCGCACAAGCCACTGCCACAAATGCTAACGCAAAAGAATCCTGGAACGGGGAGTTTTACGTCTCGTTTGGTGATCCGCAAAGCCGAGTCTGGGAAGAAGCGCGTCGTTACGGATTCATCAGCGCTGGTGGTGGAAGTTGGTACAGCCAGACGTTAAAGCAGCTCCAGCCGGGTGATCGAATTTGGGCAAAAATCCCGGCAACGGGTTACGTCGGCGTCGGGATTGTGCAGAGCGCCGTTGAGCCTGCCAGTAGCTTCACCATCAACACTGACGACGGTGAAAAGCTGGCGATGGATGTGCTGAAATTTGGTGCCGGATATCTCAACAACGCCGACGATCCCGACAAATCAGAATATTTTGTCCCTGTGAAATGGCTGGAAACGCGCAGCGAACAGGAGGCGGTCAATGAGATTGGTTTCTTTGGTAATCAGAATACGGTCTGCAAACCGACCACACCAAAATGGCGGCACACACTCGATAAGTTAAAGCGTATTTTTTTACGCTGGGACACTGAACGGGCAGAATAAGAGAGGCTGGAATGATGTCTGTTAGCGATAAAGTATTGAAACTCGCCTTCCAGGGCGAATGGAATACGCTTTTACCTATTCTTCGTGATTATCCTGATCTGGTAAATCACCCCAGTGAACCTAAAGGTTATACTCCGCTGCATCAGGCTGCATGGCATGGAGCGAATTTGTCGGTTATGGGAGAACTGTTATCTATTGGCGCTGACCGAAGTGCGACAACAAATGTTAAGCGGCAGACTGCTTATGACATCGTGGTTGAAAAGCACAAACGGCCTGATCTGCAATATCTTCTGTTCCCGCAAAAATTGACCATCGCACAAATTCTCAGAAAAGTGGTTTCCACTGAGCGGCAATTGTTCACTGATTATGATGGCAACCAAATTTTGGTCGATAAAATGATTGCGGCTTCAGGTGTTGAGCAATGCCCTGATGACCTTAACGAATTGGATGCCAGGTTAAGTCACCTCTTTTTTGCGTTGACGGGGAAAGCAATATCCACTGTCGATTCTGTTCGCTTTTCCGTTTCAAGTAGTTTTACGTTTGAGATTGAACCGGATTTTTTCAGGCTGATATTTTTCCCGTTGGTACATAAAGTTGCGGCAAAAAAGATTAGCTATCTGGAAAGTGATTGGGCCGTTGTATCCGACTTATTTGATCCTGCTCCGACGCAATGGGGATTGAGAGGGAGTTTGTTCTTGTGGCTGGAGATGCGACAAGCCTTATGTCAGGTCTGTATTCCTGAAGATAAAAATGAACTAGGCGATATTATTTCGGCAGCATTTCAGTCACTGACGGGGAAGTCGTTAATCAATCGGGTGGGCGGCAACGACTTTTACGTTGAGCGATTCAGTCGTGGTGGCGGATCTTCGGGTTATGTTGCTTCCCTGTTTTGGCTCAATGAGTTCATCCCACAATTGCAACAGCGGTTAACTTGGCTGCAAACTGTTTGGTCGATTTCTCCACGTTCCTTATGATGCTTTTTTAGTAATCATTGGGCGTTGTTTTGCTATTTTTCACGGGATTATTTCATCGCTTCAAATTTGATGTGATCGCTTAAATTGTTTTAAACAGCTCAGGGGGAAATATGACTACAGCAGAATTAGGGCAGTTAATGGTATTGCAGAAACTCACGAGCCTTGGTGCCAGTAATGCCATCGTCCAGAAAGAGGGCAACAGGTCATCCATCACATTTGATGCCCCTAACGGTAAAACGTATAAAGTTACCACCAGAGCGAAAACGTCAGGGACCTGGCAAACCTCAACAAACTATGCTGCCCAATGTGCACTTGATAAAAAAGATAATGCGTTTTGGGTGTTTGTTGATCTCGGACGAGAGCCGAATATTTTCTATATCACGCCGCTGTCGTGGATCAGGAATGATATTTATGAGGCTCATTTGGCTTATCTGGATAAACATGGTGGGCACCGTGCACAGAATGATGAGTCAACGCATCATTCTATTTCGGTAAAACGCATTGCTGGCTGGAAAAATGCTTGGGGAGAAATGGGCTTGAGTGAATCTGTAAATAATTCTGCATAACTGGCATCACCTGAAAGGTTACGTTGAGCAGCTATCAGCCATTCGTATGCTGAAATCTGTGTGGCCATTTTTCAAAGCCGTGATATCTCATCTGACTTTTACTGATAGTAAGCAGAGTAGTGCTGGTTCCGTTGGTTTAGTCGGTAATGACTCCAACTTATTGAT
>NZ_SZWV01000035.1:2126-2423 GCF_005280945.1 Citrobacter sp. wls718 | reverse complement strand
TGGCTGCAATGGTCAGGGCTTTTAAGATTACCTCCTTTCAATTGTAAATTTCCAGACAAATCATTGACAAAACTAACCTTGATTATTGCCCCGTAATAGTCCATCATGCCTTATCGGTTTGGCATACAGACCTTATGAAAGCAGTTTTAGTAAAGCAGTCCTCATTTCAAGCGTTATCCTTAGATACTCTTCTGCGTGAGCCTCCTCCTAAGTGCCCAATAAGTCCTCATCTGCAAGCAGGCCATGTTCGCCACAACATGTGGCTCAAGAAAATTAAAGGAAGTATCTATGTCGAAT
>NZ_SZWV01000035.1:0-2116 GCF_005280945.1 Citrobacter sp. wls718 | reverse complement strand
TTTAGTAAAATGGTTTAACTCTGACAAAGGTTTCGGCTTCATTACGCCAGCTGACGGCAGCAAAGATGTTTTTGTTCATTTCTCTGCCATTCAGAGCAATGATTATAAAACGCTCGAGGAAGGCCAGAAGGTTGAGTTCTCGATTGAGAATGGTGCCAAAGGTCCGGCTGCCGGAAACGTAGTCGCGCTTTAATTGCCGATAACGACACAGACGCTTACGACAGCGATGACGGCACTGACCTGAGCAGATAAGTGAACGTGATAAAAAACCCGCCCTGAGCGGGTTTTTGTTTTTCATGAATGGCATGTAGCAAGGGTGACTGCCATTTTACTGCAGTTGCTGGAGTGAAAAAATGAAACCAAATAGTGCAAACCCAATGATGGTGACAAAAAGAAAGCCAATTAGTAATTTCCAGCCCAACACCTGTCCTCCATAAGTTTGTTTAACAAGACGGAGAGATAATAATATTCATGATTCATAAGTCAACCGGTGCAGGTGTCTTTGACAATCGCTTCACCAAAAAAATAATTTTGTGAAACAACCCTGAAAGACATCTATGGGTGTACTATGGGTTAGAAAAGATGTTAACAATGAGGAAATAATATGCACTTTCAGAAAGTCATATCATCAAGAATCAAATCCATAAGTTATTATTCATCAGAAAAAGTGCTGGAGGTGGCTTTTGTAGATTCAGTAGCCTATCAATTCATTAAAGTGTCTGAAAAAACTCATAATGACTTTCTAACGGCAAAATCCAAAGGCCGTTTTTATGATGGTGTAATTAAAGGTAAATACCTTTGCCGAAAAAAAGGTTGAGTCTTTAAAAATAAAGTCTAACAAAAGCAAAAGCCCCACCGGGAGGCCAGACTGGTAAGTTTAGAGACGACTTAACCCCCAAGCTTTAACGGCGCACTACGCGATAAAGTTAAGCGTTAAATAGCGAAAAACTGCCACCAGAAGGACCTTTCTGTCAATTTTCAATTATAAGTTCTATCTTCTGGCCTTCGCTCAAAGTTTTAAAGCTACCACTATGAATGGCAGCAAAGTGCCAGGAGCGAACGTTGCTAACAACAGTCTGAGTTGATAAACAGAGAGTAAGTCAGTATTTCTGCTCATCACTTTCGCAGACTAAACCGTATAAAATCATGAGGAAATAAAGGCTTAATCATTATTTTATCGTTAAAAATAAATAGATTAGGTGGTATGGCGATAATATCGTAGATATTATCGACAATAAGTTGTAGATGGGTTCTGAACACGGGCACATCGGCATCATCCGCTATGACAAATACAGTTTTATTGCCTAAGTCTCTCCTGTTAAACATCTCATGAGTGAGTTCATAATCGCTGAAATCCATTTCTGACCATATGAGATTACCGCTATGCCATGGATATTGATGAAAAATATCCATTACCATGCTCAAATCATCCCCTTCCACAACATCAAAATCTGCCTTGAGCAACGCCTTACATTCCTCAAACAATGTCATGTCCACTCTCTTTGTGGCTGTTTATTTATATAATAACCACCCAGGAGGATTGTCCAAAGGAATTATGAACTTCCGCTTTTCGCTGCCGCCCGTTCTTGTGGCACCTTATCAACTGGCCTTTATATCCGGGAGAGGAGGCCATTCCGGCTTTGAGGTATCAACTCGATTAAGCAAGACACGGCATTTTTTCCACGCCAGTAAAAGTGCCGCTTCCGCTTCAGTTGCAATATCCAGATCAACTGCATCCTGTAAAGGTGCGATTTTTAAAGCAGCCAGAGCAAGAAGGCTTTCTTTTTGCTGTGTCGCCTGCGTAATCAGTGCCATTTTTTCCGCTTCAGTGTCATGAACCCATTTTTTTCCGTCCCATTTCACAAAATGGCCTTCGGGCGCAACAGAAACCACATCGTCAGGTAACTTACCTAACTGGTTAATTGTGACGGCTTCCCCTGTATGAATGTCGTAGACCGTTTTCCCTCGATGGTCTTCAACAAGTGACCATTTTTCTGACTCAAAATTAAATACAGCGACAAAACCATCTTTCGCCAGAGGCGGCTCAATATCGGTACTGTATGCGGGTAACCCTGTATTAGCAGGGATAAATCCATCACCCTGACCGATAAATTCA
>NZ_SZWV01000103.1:95924-108672 GCF_005280945.1 Citrobacter sp. wls718 | reverse complement strand
TCAGTAAGTTGGCAGCATCACCGACTGAGGCATCCCCCCCAGTTGTCCCCCCGATATCTGATTATTCTGTATCTTAATTTGCGCAATAACGTCCTGCGGTGTGAGGCTATATTTGTTGAGTTTTTGCGGATCCAACCAAATGCGCATGGCGTATTGTGAACCGAATAATTGCACGCTCCCCACCCCGGCAGTACGACTGAGAGGATCTTTAATGTTTGAGGCAACATAGTCAGCAATATCATATTGGCTCAGGCTGTTGTTATCCGAGATAAAGCCGGCAACCATTAAGATATTGCTACTGGATTTATCCACGCTGACCCCTTGTTGCTGAACCTCCTGCGGCAAGGAGGGCATCGCCAACTGCAGTTTATTCTGCACCTGAACCTGTGCAATATCGGGTGATGTGCCGGTTTTAAACGTCAGGATAATTGACGCATTGCCTGCCGCGTCGCTGGTGGACGACATGTACATCAGGCCATCAAGACCATTCATATTTTGTTCAATCACCTGAGTGACGGAGTCTTCTACGGTCTTTGCGTCTGCGCCAGGGTAGGCGGCGTTAATCGTAATCGTCGGGGGCGCTATTTGCGGATATTGGGCGATCGGCAGGTTCATAATAGCGATCCCCCCGGTAAACATCAGAATAATTGCCAGCACCCAGGCAAAAACCGGGCGCTCAATAAAAAAGTTAGCCATGAAGAAGGTGTCCTTAATACCTGAAATATTACTGTTCGGTTACCGTGTCAGGGCTGTTTGATGGCGAAGAGAGAACCCGGGCTTTCATTCCCGGACGGATTCGTTGTAATCCGGAAACAATAACCCGGTCGCCGGGACGTAATCCTGCGGTCACTAACCATTGGTTACCGACAGCTTTTACTGCGTTGATTTCGCGCAGTTGCACCCTGTTTTTCTGGTCGAGGATCAGGGCAGTCGCCTTTCCCTGCTCGTTATGGGTAACCCCTTGCTGAGGAACCATTAGAACGTTCTGCTGGCGACCTTCATCCAGTAAAGCCGTAACGTACATACCGGGTAAAATCTCGCCGTCAGGATTCGGGAAGATGGCGCGCAGGGTCACGGAGCCAGTGACTTTATCGACGGCGGGATCGGAAAACTGCAGCGCCCCGGTATAGCGGTAGGGTTTGCCATTTTCCAGCATCAATTCAACCGGGATCTGGCCTTTTTCCTGGGCGATTTTTCCACTGGATTTTTCTTCTTTCAGGCGTAAGAAGTCCTGCACCGACTGGGTTAAATCGACGTAAATTGGGTCTAATTGCTGGATGGTGACCAGCGCGCTTTCCTGATTCGCGGTGACCAGTGCGCCAACGGTAACGGAAGACGTGCCGCTAATGCCATCGATAGGCGAGGTGACATTGGCGTAATGAAGGTTAATGGCGGCCTGCTCGACGTCCGCTCTGGCGACGGCAACGTTAGCGTCAGCTTCATTAAGCTGTGAACGCGTGGTGTCATAATCCTGACGACTGACGTAATTGGATTTTAATAAAGCTGACTGGCGCTGGAATGTTAAACGTAGATTATTGGAAGTGGACAGCGCTTTTGCCAGAGCGCCTTTGGCCGCATCGAGTTTTGCCTGCAGAGGCGCCGGATCAATTTGGTAGAGCGATTCACCTTTGCTGACTTTATCACCCTCAATAAAATCCCGCTTAATAATTATACCGCTGACCTGCGGTCTGATCTCAGCAATTTCGAACGATACGGCCCTGCCCGGAAGCTCACTTTTAATATCAACGGAAGAGGGTTTCAGAGTAATAATCCCAACTTCGGGTTCTCTGGTGATATTTTTTTCTGAGGATTGATTGTCACACGCGGTGATAATTGCGACACTAAAAAACAATGGTATCAGCAGTAAGCGTTTTCTGTTCATAGTAATCCCTGAATAATTTTGACGTACACAGTAATTTGCATTGTATGCAGGGGAGGGATGTCATCGATAAATAGCATGAGGCGATCAGGCATAAGAAGGATAAAGCCTATTTTGGCTAATGATTTAGCAAGTGAATTACAGGTAACAGAGTACGTTATTTAAATTCAGGTTCACCCAATATGTGATGGCGAGTTATACTTGCACTATCGTATTTAAAGCACACGCCGACAGGGCGAATGTCAGGGGCAGAATCATTACGCCTTTTGTTTTGTTCATTTTAATTCCCTGCTAAAAAAGACAGGTTTATAGTAAACCTTTGCACATTATTGTCATCAAGCGCGCAGCTGATTATCTAAAAGTAATATAATTGTAGCTCATGGTTATAGATGGTTTCTGGTGTACAATATTAATCACATCAGGCGAAGAATATAGGGAGAGTATGATGATAAAAATTGGTAGCCTGCTGGCAGTTGGTATCCTGTCACTGCCCGCGTACGCCGCGACCACCGGACCACACAGCCCTGTCGCGGGCGTACTGTGCGACAAATATATCTGTGCGGATGAGCACGGCTTGTCGGTGGCGCTGACCACGAAGTATGTCGGAAAGAAGCAGGGTGATAAACTGGCAGCGGCCGGACAATTTGACACGACGGCCTTTACCTTCCAGGGCGGTCTGTTCTGCGACACCACTGAGCGTCTGTGCCGGGATGACCGATATTTTGGACCAGACGGTAAACGCAGTGGCAAAGTGAACACCCACTACACGGCGTTGCTGTTCGGCAAGACGGATAAATCCTGACTACACGGGTAAGCGCTGAATTCGTCGCTTACCCGTGGTATTTCACGTTATCAATCGGGCGTTAATCTCAATTCGTTATAAATGCGTGACAAAGCGCGACAAACGCTGGCGCAGCAGGTGATTTTCCTGACGCAACTGCGCATTCTCTTCCAGTAACGTGAGCGCAACGGCTATCCCCGGCCAGTCAAGCGCCAGTTCCTGACGTAAACGCAAAGCCCGCCGTACGACGCCTAACGCGCGATCGTCAAACTGCCAGTGGGCGCTTTCATCTTCGCGGGGTTCGATCATCCCCAGGCCGACAATCTCAGTCAGCTCCTCGGCGGAAACGCCGGTATGCAGGCAAAACTCGGTAATGGTAAAAGTGACGGTAACGTTAGCCATTATGCTTTCCCCCACTCTTTGCGTGGATCAAAGGTCTTCTGCGCGTCCGCCAGCTGTTGCCACAAGGCGGCGCTGTTGTCGTCAGGTTTGGGTGGCATCACAATTTTGATCACCGCGTACAGGTCGCCGGTCTGTTTTTTACTCACCAGCCCTTTGCCCTTGATGCGTAATCGTTGTCCGGCCTGGCTGCCAGGTGGGATCGTCAGCAGGATACTCTCTGTGAGTGTTGGCACGGTCACTTTTGTGCCCAGTGCGGCTTCCCATGGGGCAAGGGGCACGACAATTTCCAGGTCCTGATTGACGATATCAAATAGCGGATGCGGCGCGATATGAATCACCAGCCACAAATCACCGTTCGGGCCACCGTTCTCACCGGGCGTGCCCTGGCCTTTCAGCCTGATGCGCTGGCCGTTGCCTACACCTGCTGGAATTTTCACATTCAGCGTTTTGGGGATCTCTCGCTCTACCAGGCCAAACGCATTGTAGACCGGCAGGGAGTAACTGATGGTGCGGCTATGCTCAGCAAGGGTTTCTTCGAGGAACACGGCCACATCGATTTCGATATCGTGCCCACGACGGGCGTGGCGCTGTTGCGACTGGCGAGCGTGTTGACCAAAAATGGAGGAGAAAATATCGTCAAAATCTTCGGCGTTGTAGCTCTGACCTTCACCTTGCTGGAACTGACGGCTGAACTGCGGATCGTTGCGGTGCTGCCACAACTGATCGTATTCGGCACGACGTTGTTCATCGCTTAGGACTTCCCAGGCTTCAGCAACCTCTTTAAAACGTGCTTCGGCGTCGGTTTCTTTGCTGACGTCAGGATGGTATTTGCGGGCGAGTCGACGATAGGCGGTCTTGATGGTTTTGAGATCGTCCGTCGGTTTCACGCCCATGATGGCGTAATAATCCTTTAATTCCATAGTGTTATCTCGTATGAATCAACCCATGAAGAAGGATACCCCTCGGGAAAGGCATCACCGTAAGTTTAGGGTAATCCTGAAAAGTGCGAATGCCAACTATGAAAGGGACGAAAACAGTGACGCCTGACGGCATGAATCGGACATTGTGCACCACCAACGGTAGCAGATGGTTTCTGTTGGTGGTGCGTCGTGCAATATTAATGATCAGGATTTGGTAATAAGAAAACGGACCGTCTCTGCGTAGTTCTGCACAAAGGCATTCACGTTATCGGAATTTAATCCTTTCGGGTTAATCATATATTTGCCGTTAATGAAGATAGCCGGTACGCCTTTCAAATCGACGGCTTTAGCCAATTCTTGCTGTTTAGCGGTCAGTGATTTCACCGCAAAGCTATTCCATGCGGCATCATAATCGCTGGCGCTCACGCCTGCCTGGATAAACACGTTGCGAATATCATCAGCGGTTTTAATCGACTGTTTCTTCTGTACGGCATCAAAAAGTAAAGGTTTAACCTTATCTTCTACATTTAACAGCATGGCGACAGACCAGGCGTGCGTCATATCGGCTCCCAGAGGACCTAAAAAGTCGACGTGGTACTCGGTGAGTTTAACATCCTCAGGTAAGGCTTTTTTCACATTATCAGTAACTTCCAGGACCTCATCGTATTGATAGCAAGAGGGGCAGTAGAAGGAGAAAAACTTCAGTGCAGCAGGCGCTGACGGTACGGCTTTTTCCAGCGTGATAAATTCTTTTCCATCGGTAAATGTTGCGGCCTGAGCACTCACGGTAAACAGCAACCCGATCAGCGGGAGTAGATATTTTTTCATTTTCATATACTCTAAATAACATATTATAAACAAAGATGTTTATAATGAACGCGATGTCCATTACGCCATCATTATAATAAAGCATTTATTTTATAATGCGCTGCTCCTTACTTTGATTTACGCATGGATGCTTTTTAATAACGTATTTAAATGCCTGGGTGAATTATTTTTTTTGGAGTCATCGGAAATGGCGAAAGATTTCCCTCGTTATATTTTACGGTGGCGATTATTTGTTTCCATGACATACAAGCAGGGCGGATGAATGTCCTGCACCGACATAACTTTACAGCGTAAAGGTTGCCAAAACCTCGCCAGTAGCTAAGATAACCGCGTCAATCAGTGAGGGTAAAATGGCAAAACGTCAACGGATGGGATGGTGGTTCCTGTGCCTGGCATGTGTTGTGGTGATGGTATGCACCGCGCAGCGCATGGCGGGTCTGCACGCGTTGCAGATGAACACCACTGCCGCAACCGTTGTTGCCAGCGCGCAAACAGAGGCTGATGACGCCTCACCCGTGACCCCTTGCGAACTGAGTGCGAAGTCATTGCTGGCTTCGCCTCCGGTGCTGTTTGAAGGTGCCATTCTGGTGCTTTGCCTGCTTCTGTCGCTACTGGCGCCGGTGCGGGTTTTTCGTCTGCCGTTTTTCCCACCGCGAGCTATCTCGCCGCCCACTCTGCGGGTTCATCTCAGGTTTTGCGTCTTCCGTGAATGACAGAGCAGCCGTTGCTGACTGTTAGATAATTATTCACGGAGAAAAAATATGATGACTGTTTTCAGGCAGGCGCTGCTCTGTCTGTTATTGCTATGGCTGCCCGTATCCTGGGCGGCTGATATCGGCTGGCTGCGCTCAGCCGAGAATGACCATGCCAGTGTGCGGCTGCGTGCCGATACGTCCGCCGAGGGGGAAACCCGGCTGCTGCTGGACGTCAAACTTGAGAATGGCTGGAAAACCTACTGGCGCTCACCGGGCGAGGGCGGCGTCGCGCCGTCTATTGCCTGGAAGGGCGCCATGCCAACCGTGGACTGGTTCTGGCCCACGCCTGCGCGTTTTGAAGTCGCCAACATTACTACCCAGGGCTATCACGATCGGGTGACGTTCCCGATGGTGGTGCGCGGTACGTCACCGGCTACGCTGAACGGCGTTTTGACGCTGTCGACCTGTAGCAACGTTTGTCTGCTGACAGATTATCCCTTTTCTGTGACGCCTTCTGTCCTGGACGCCACCTTTGCCCATGACTATGCACAGGCCATGGGGCAGATCCCACTTGCCAGTGGTCTGACGGATTCTCTGCACGCCGGGGCGCGCGCCGGAGAACTGGTCGTCGAGGCGCAGCGTAAGGGCGGCTGGTCTACACCGGGGTTGTACCTGGATACTGTCGATGAGGCGGACTTTGGCATGCCGACAATGCGCGTGGAGGGTGAAACGCTGCGCGCCACGATCCCGGTGCATGACAGCTGGGGTGAGGGTGCGCCGGATCTGCGCGGTAAATCGCTCACGCTGGTGCTGGCAGATAACGGTGTCGCTCAGGAAAGTCGTCTTGTCATTGGTGACGCGCCGGCAGCAGAAAGCGCGGCGCTCCCGCTGTGGCAGGTGGTGTTGATGGCGCTTCTGGGCGGGCTTATCCTCAACCTGATGCCCTGCGTGCTGCCGGTTCTTGGGATGAAGCTGGGTTCAATTTTACTCGTCGAGGAGAAAAGCCGTCGCCAGGTTCGCCGCCAGTTTCTGGCTTCGGTGGCCGGAATAGTGGTCTCCTTTATGGCGTTGGCCGCGCTGATGACGGTGCTGCGGATGACCAATCAGGCACTCGGCTGGGGGATCCAGTTCCAGAGTCCGTGGTTTATCGGCGTGATGGTGCTGGTGATGCTGACGTTCAGTGCCAGCCTGTTCGGGCTGTTTGAATTCCGTTTACCTTCAAAGATGACCACTACGCTGGCGACCCACGGTGGCAATGGCCTGGCCGGTCATTTCTGGCAGGGCGCGTTTGCGACGCTGCTTGCCACGCCGTGCAGTGCGCCGTTCCTGGGTACGGCTGTGGCGGTGGCGCTAACGGCTTCACTACCCACGCTGTGGGGGCTGTTTCTGGCTCTAGGACTGGGAATGAGTTTACCGTGGCTGCTGGTGGCTCTGCGCCCGGGTCTGGCGCTGCGTTTACCGCGTCCGGGACGCTGGATGGCTATCCTGCGGCGTTTGCTCGGGGTGATGATGCTCGGTTCAGCCATCTGGCTGGCAACGTTGCTGCTCCCGCATCTGGGGTTTACCAGCCAAAGTGCTGCCAAAGAGAGCGTCAACTGGCAGCCGCTTAGTGAACAGGCCATTACCGACGCGCTGGCTCAGCATAAACGTGTTTTCATCGATGTGACCGCCGACTGGTGTATTACCTGTAAGGTCAACAAATTCAACGTCTTGAATAAAGAAGACGTGCAGGCCGCCCTGCAGCAGCCAGATGTGGTGGCACTGCGCGGTGACTGGACGCTGCCCTCTGAAGCAATTACCGAATTTCTAAAAAAACGCGGCCAGGTTGCTGTGCCGTTTAACCAAATTTATGGCCCCGGCATGCCGGAAGGCCAGGCGTTACCGACGCTGTTAACCCGCGATGCGGTGTTAAACATGCTGGTAGATGCTAAAGGAGTCACGCCATGAAACTGTTGATTGTTCTGCTGTTGTCCCTGTTTTCTGCCGTCAGTGTGGCGCAAGAGCCCGCGCCGTTTACCCCGGAGCAGGAAAAGCAAATTGAAGCGTTAATTCAGGAAGCGCTGTTTAACGATCCTGACAGTCCGCGCATTGGCGCGAAGCAGGCAAAACTGACGCTGATTAACTTTACCGATTACAACTGCCCGTACTGCAAGCAGCTGGATCCGATGCTGGAAAAAATTGTGCAAAAGTACCCGGACGTAGCCGTAGTGATTAAACCGCTGCCGTTTAAAGGTGAAAGCTCGGTGCTGTCGGCGCGCACCGCACTGATGACCTGGCGTGAGCACCCGCAGCAGTTCCAGGCGTTACATGAAAAACTGATGCAGAAAAGAGGCTACCATACTGCTGCCAGTATTAAACAGGCACAGGAAAAATCGGCGGCAACCCCGGTAACATTGGATGATAAAAGTATGGAAACGCTGAGCACCAACCTGCAACTGGCGCGGCTGGTAGGTGTGCGCGGTACGCCTGCCACGATCATCGGCGATGAACTGATCCCAGGCGCCGTACCGTGGGAAACGCTGGAAGCCGTGGTCAAAGAAAAGCTGGCGGCGGCCAATGCTCAGTAAACTGCGCCGCTGGCTGCGCGAAGGGCTTATCTTACTGGTGCTGATTGCGGGCGCGATGTTGCTGATGGATGCGTGGCGAGCGCCCACGCTCCCCACCGCTTTTGACAGCACGCCATTGCAGACGCTGGAGGGTGAAACCGTTACCTTGGCGGCGCTCAGTCAACAAGAACCTGTGCTGCTCTATTTCTGGGCCAGCTGGTGTGGCGTTTGTCGCTTCACCACACCGGATGTTGCCCGGTTGCAGCGGGAAGGCGAGAACGTGATGACCATTGCGTTACGCTCCGGCAGTGAAGCGGAAGTGTCTCGCTGGCTGTCGCGCAAAGGTGTGGACTTCCCGGTCATCAATGACGCCGATGGCACGCTCTCCCGCAGTTGGGAGGTTGGCGTCACGCCGACGCTGGTAGTGATGTCGCAAGGCCGCGTGGTCTCCACAACCAGCGGCTGGACCAGTTACTGGGGCATGAAATTGCGGCTGTGGTGGGCAAAAACGTTCTGAATATCGTGCCGGGGAAACCCGGCATTTTTTTACAGCTGAGATAAACCCTTAACTACACCTGCATTTTTGCGAAAGCGTTCCCGGAAAAATGTCTTGTTTCTGTCACACTCTGTGGTGATTGATAACAACAAGAGGTCGTAGGGATGAATAAATCACTAATCGCCGCAGCCGTGGCAGGGGTCGTATTACTGTCATCCGCCGCACAGGCGCAGACCGCGCCGGAGGGCTATCAACTCCAGCAAGTATTGATGATGAGCCGACATAACTTACGTGCACCTTTAGCCAATAATGGCAGCGTTCTGGAGCAATCGACGCCGAAGCCGTGGCCACAATGGGATGTGCCGGGCGGTCAACTCACCACCAAAGGCGAGGTGCTGGAAATCTATATGGGCCATTACATGCGTGAATGGCTGGCAGAGCAGGGGATGGTGAAATCCGGTGAATGTCCGGCCCCGGACACGGTGTATACCTACGCCAATAGTCTGCAGCGTACGGTCGCAACGGCGCAGTTCTTTGTGACCGGCGCGTTCCCGGGCTGCGATGTTCCCGTGCACCATCAGGAAAAAATGGGCACCATGGATCCCACCTTCAACCCGGTAATCACTGACGACTCTGCCGCCTTTAGTCAGCAGGCCGTGCAGGCGATGGAAAAAGAGCGCAGCAAAATGCAGCTTAGCGACAGCTACCAGTTGCTAGAGCAAATGACAAACTACAAAGACTCACCATCCTGTAAAGAAAAACAGCAGTGCTCACTGACCGACGCCAAAGACACGTTTACTGCGAAGTACCAACAGGAGCCTGGGGTTTCAGGACCGCTAAAGGTTGGTAACTCGCTGGTGGATGCGTTCACGTTGCAATATTACGAAGGGTTCCCGCTAAATGAGGTGGCCTGGGGTGAGATCAAATCCGATCAACAGTGGAAGGTGCTGTCAAAGCTGAAAAATGGCTATCAGGACAGCCTGTTTACCTCGCCGGCCGTGGCGCAAAATGTGGCCAGGCCGCTGGTGAAATATATCGATAACACATTGGTGACCGAGCGTACAAAAGCGCCGAAAATTACCGTGTTGGTCGGTCACGACTCCAACATTGCGTCATTACTCACCGCGCTGGATTTCAAACCGTATCAGCTGCATGACCAGAACGAACGCACGCCGATTGGCGGGAAGATTGTCTTCCAGCGCTGGCATGACAGTAATGCTAACCGGGATCTGATGAAAATCGAGTATGTTTATCAGAGCTCGCAGCAGTTGCGTGATGCACAGGTGTTGACGTTGAAATCACCCGCGCAGCGCGTGACGCTGGAACTGAAAGGCTGCCCGATAGATGCGAATGGCTTCTGCCCGATCGATAAATTCGATAGCGTGCTGAATGCGGCGGCAAAGTAGAGTGAAATAACAAGAAACTCCCCCGTGTAGACGGGGGAGTCATGATGCTAGACGTTTTTACGTTCGATAGTCTGTTCACCCCAAAAGAGTGAGTCTTTGTCCGTTTTCTCGAAGGCTTTGATCAGCACCTCGTCGCTGCCTTCTTCCCAAATTTTCTCCGCCAGTTTCTCGTCATAATGGGCGACTTCAAAAATAGCCTCGGCGATTTCCGACGATGTATTGCGCAGACGCGCCCATTCACCGACGCGATGGGCTTTCGCTTCTTGAGTTGGCATACGAATCCTCCTGTTGCAGATTAGCCGTTGAGTTTTACTGCCAGACCGGCGACATATTCACCCTGATAGCGGGCGATAGACAATTCTTCCTGACTTGGCTGGCGAGAGCCGTCGGCCCCGGCAATGGTGGTCGCGCCGTACGGTGTCCCGCCGCGAACTTGCGAGACGTCAAACAGCTCTTGCGCGGCGTATCCAATAGGAACGATGACCATCCCGTGGTGGGCAAGCGTTGTCCAGGTTGAGGTAATGGTTTGTTCCTGACCGCCGCCGGTTCCTGTTGAGCTAAATACGCTGGCGAGTTTGCCGTACAGGCCGCCAGAAGCCCACAGGCCACCGGTATGATCCAGGAAGGTACGCATCTGACCGGACATATTGCCAAAGCGGGTAGGGGTGCCGAAAATAATGGCGTCGTAATCAGCCAGTTCTTGCGGGGTCGCGACAGGGGCATTTTGTGTTTTACCGCCCGCCTTCAGGAAGATCTCAGGCTGCATCGTTTCTGGCACACGCTTAATAATGACTTCCGCGCCATCGACCTTATTTGCACCTTCTGCGACTGCATGGGCCATCGTTTCAATGTGTCCGTACATGGAATAATAAAGCACCAGAACTTTTGCCATTTTACACTACTCCTCGAGTTAACCGTCTGTGTAGCGAATCGCTACCTCTCTTTAAAGATATGACGTACTGCCAGGAGTGCAAATTTCACCATCATTTCTTTGATTTATAACAATTTTAATGGCAGTTCTATTTTGTCGCAAAATGATACATTTTTGAGCAGGTTGGATTTGCTAGTCATAAGAAAGGGTTATTGATTTCCGGCGGTGATTATTCGCCAAATACCGGCAAACCTGTTGCAGAATATTACCGTTAGCCGGTTGTCAGGCCAGTCTTCACTATGCTTAATCCCACGCAGCGAACATAGGGCATTGCCCACAGCTTGCGTGAGGTATCACTCCTCAGTACCTATGCAATATGATGTCTAATCAATGACGGAGGTCAGTAATGGCAAACCATCGAGGCGGTTCCGGCAACTTTGCGGAAGACCGCGAAAGAGCATCAGAAGCAGGTCGAAAAGGTGGCCAGCACAGCGGGGGTAATTTCAAGAATGACCCGCAACGCGCTTCAGAGGCAGGCAAAAAAGGGGGCAAAAATAGCCACGGCAATAACAAAACGTAATTGCCAGGCTGTCTGTTAACTATATCGTGACGTCTGAGCGTTCAACGACAGACGTCGCAAAGCCACCGCCGCCGGATTATCCGGCGGTTTTTTTGTTTGAAGGTTGCACGGTAACCACTTCCCGTAACCGCTTTAATTTATCCATTCACCGTATGATTTGTTATGCTGACGCCCTCAGAACAAGGAGAGGGCGGATGGCTCAAGGCGTAGAGAAAAAAACAGGTAAACGCTCGCAGGCGGTCAACGCGAAACGCCAGGCCATTTTAACTGCGGCGCTAAATATCTTCTCCCAGTTTGGGATCCACGGAACGCGTCTTGAACAGGTGGCTGAGCAGGCGGGCGTGTCAAAAACCAATCTGCTCTATTATTACCCGTCAAAAGAAGTGCTCTATATTGCCGTGTTACGCCAGATCCTCGACATCTGGTTGGCGCCGCTGAAGGCCTTTCGTGAAGACTTTGCGCCGCTGGTGGCGATCAAAGAATATATCCGCCTCAAACTGGAAGTTTCCCGCGATTACCCGCAGGCATCACGGCTGTTTTGTATGGAGATGCTGGCAGGCGCGCCGCTGCTGATGACCGAGTTGACGGGAGATCTCAAAACGCTGATTGATGAGAAATCCGCGCTGATTGCCGGGTGGGTCAGTAGCGGCAAACTGGCTCCGGTCGATCCGCATCATCTGATTTTTATGATTTGGGCTTCAACCCAGCACTACGCCGACTTTGCTCCACAAGTGGAAGCAGTGACGGGTGCGACACTACGCGATGAAGCCTTTTTTAACCAAACGGTTGAGAACGTCCAGCGGATGATTATCGAAGGGATCCGCGTGCGTTAACCGGCGGGCGGTAACGGGCAGCTTAAATCACCTTCTTCACACTGCAGCAGCGAGGCGAGAAACGCTTCGCGCTCGTGGGTTTTATCGGTCAGACACTGGCTCGCGATCATCGATTGCACGCTGCCGCCTTCCGTACCTGAGCTGATTAACGCGCAGTCAGCATCGCGCAGAGTTATCCACGCGACTTGCGCCTTTTTCAGTAATTCACGTTGAGTGGGCGCTGCACGCTTAAGCGCATTCTGATAGGTATCATTGAGCTTTGCATCCGCCGTTTTAAACTGCTCAGCGGCGCAGGTGTTCATCTCAGTTTGGGTGTTCGCGTTGGTGCAGTCTTCTGCCAGCGCCGGGCTGCTGAGCAGCAGTGCCGCACATGTCAGTACAATTCGTTTCATGCTTCTCTCTGACTCCATAAAAAAGGCCCCGTTACCGGTAATACTGTTCATTCAACGACTCAGTTTCAGAAAGCATCAACCAGTGTTGGGGAGGTGATGAACATGCTATCTCAGAGAGA
>NZ_SZWV01000103.1:93912-95914 GCF_005280945.1 Citrobacter sp. wls718 | reverse complement strand
ATCGTGGCTGGAACACGCTGTTGAACCTGCGCTCGTGGATACTGGTTGGCAGCAGCATCATAGCCGTTCGTACTATTCGCCACCCAAATATGCTCGTCCGTTGGGCCAAACGCGGCTTTAGCGTCTGGAGCGCCTGGCGACTGGTCAAAGCGACCATCAGACAGCAGCAACTGCGCGGTTAATCTCTTCTGTTCTCCCCACGTAGGCCTGATAGCAAGGCCTACTTCATTCTATCTCCCCCCTTCACTCAAAATTTTTGAAAAATACTGACAGTTTTCCTTGCTAACAATTGTCATTCGTCACGTTTATGATTCTCTCCATCGACAGCAACAACGCCCTATACAGCGTTAATGCAACAAAAAACAAAATCAGCCGCCTGAGTGGTTTCCTGGAGAGTACGATGAAAAAATTAGAAGATGTTGGTGTACTGGTAGCACGCATTCTGATGCCAATCCTGTTTATTTCTGCAGGCTGGGGAAAAATCAGCGGATATGCGGGTACCCAACAATATATGGAAGCCATGGGCGTTCCGGGGTTCATGTTACCGCTGGTTATTCTGCTTGAGTTCGGCGGCGGCCTGGCCATTCTGTTCGGCTTCCTGACCCGTACTACCGCGCTGTTTACCGCAGGCTTCACGGTGCTGACCGCGTTCATCTTCCACAGCAACTTTGCGGAAGGGATGAACTCGCTGATGTTCATGAAAAACTTAACCATCGCAGGCGGTTTCCTGCTGCTGGCTATCACCGGTCCAGGCGCATTCAGCATTGACCGCGTACTGAATAAAAAGTGGTAAGCAAGCTATACTAAACGCATCAAAAAGCGAGGAGACATCTCCTCGCTTTTGCTATCTGAGGAGGCAAAACCATGGGACAACTTATTGACGGCGTCTGGCATGACACCTGGTATGACACAAAATCTACCGGGGGAAAATTTCAACGTTCTGCATCGGCTTTCCGTAACTGGCTCACCGCGGATGGCGAACCTGGCCCGACCGGCACAGGCGGTTTTGCCGCCGAAAAAGACCGTTACCACCTGTACGTTTCCCTCGCCTGTCCGTGGGCGCATCGCACGCTGATTCTACGCACGCTCAAAGGTCTGGAGCCATTTATCTCCGTTTCCGTTGTGCATCCGCTGATGCTAGAGAACGGCTGGACGTTTGATGATAATTTCCCGGCCGCCACGGGAGATACGCTCTACCAGCACGAGTTTCTCTATCAGCTCTATTTGCACGCCGACCCGCAGTACAGCGGCCGCGTCACCGTACCGGTGCTGTGGGATAAAAAGAATCACACCATCGTCAGTAATGAATCGGCGGAGATCATCCGCATGTTTAACACGGCGTTTGATGCACTGGGCGCCAAAGCCGGTGATTACTACCCGCCTGCCCTGCAAAGTAAAATTGACGAGCTGAACAGCTGGATTTATGACAACGTCAATAATGGCGTCTATAAAGCCGGTTTTGCCACCAGTCAGGAGGCATATGATGAGGCGGTTGATAAAGTGTTTCACTCACTGACGCGACTGGAGCAGATTCTGGGTCAGCATCGCTATCTGACCGGTGACCAGTTGACCGAGGCAGATATTCGCCTGTGGACCACGCTGGTACGCTTTGATCCGGTGTATGTTACCCACTTCAAGTGCGATAAGCACCGCATCAGCGACTACCTGAATCTGTACGGTTTCCTGCGCGATATTTACCAGATGCCGGGCATTGCGGAGACCGTCAATTTTGACCATATCCGTCATCACTACTTCCGTAGCCACAAAACCATCAATCCGACCGGTATTATTTCAATCGGGCCATGGCAGGATCTCAACGAGCCACATGGACGAGACAGCCGTTTCGCATGATTTACACGGGTCTCATCTGGGCAATGCCGTTCAGTTAACGCTTCAGTTTCAGAAAGTATAAACCTGTATTGACGGAAGTAATGAACATGCTACCTCAGAGAAAGGGTTCCGTTCACCTCATGTTAATCATTTCTCTGAAGCACTGATTACG
>NZ_SZWV01000103.1:84978-93645 GCF_005280945.1 Citrobacter sp. wls718 | reverse complement strand
ATGCGGGCAGAGGGGACGGCCTGCAGGGATGCAGGCTCGGCCCCGACCCGACAGTCAGACGGAATAAGACGAATAACTCGCGTAGCGACGATTTTCCCGCCGGGAGCCTGGGTTGCAAGGGAGGCGGCGGTGAGCCTCCCTTGCACGTTCACGGGTATCTGCACTTCAGAGAAATAATACCGCTGAGGTGAACGGAACCCTGAGCAAGAATCACATGTTCACCCTACATGCTTAACTGAATGGTATTGCCGTTACCGGAGCCTTAATTAACCATACCCTTAGCCGATTGTCATCAGGCTGGCGTTACCGCCAGCAGCAGCGGTGTTGACGCTCAATGAGCGTTCAATATACAGCCGCTCCAGCAGGATATTGCTCTCACCACGGGCAAAGCCTTGTACCGAGACAATTGCGCCATCCCGTGCGGCAACCGCCTCGCATAACGCGCGCAGTTGATCGGAATCACCGTGGAAGATAACGGCATCGAACGGTTGTACGGTCAGATTATCCGCTTTGGCAAACTGGATGCGCCCGGAAAGAGCGGCAGGCAGACGTTTTGCCAGATCGCGGTGGAAAGCATCATCCGGCCACAGGATGAGACTGCCCACGGAAGCCACGGCGGCGACCTGAACCAGTGCGTCCTGTTCGTTATCGGCAATACACAGAACGCGATCGCGAGGTAACAGCGTCCAGGTGTTGCGCTCGCCGGTAGGGCCAGGCAACAAACGCTGGGTTCCGGCCTGCGCCAGTTCAGCAAACTGTTGGCACAGGGTCTGCAACGCCGGGCGATCGGCTGCCCATTCGGTGAGGGCGTCCAGCGGCTGGATCAGCGCCGCCTTGAGCTGTGCATCGACAGGGTAATCGGCATCCTGGCGCGCCAAGGTGATGCTTAGTGCATTTTCCGGACGGTTAGCCAGCAGACGGTACAGATACAGCGGACCGCCGGCTTTCGGTCCGGTGCCTGACAAGCCTTCGCCGCCGAAGGGCTGCACGCCGACCACCGCGCCAACCATATTACGGTTGACGTACAGGTTACCCACGTGTGCGGAGCCGGTGACCTGAGCGATGGTTTCATCAATACGGGTATGCACACCCAGCGTCAGGCCGTAGCCGGAAGCATTGATTTGCTCAATCAGATTGCCCAGATTGCTGCGGGTGTAGCGTACGACGTGCAGCACCGGACCAAACACCTCTTTTTGCAGTTCGTCGAAGCTCTCCAGCTCAATCAGCGTCGGCGCAATAAAGGTACCGGTTTGCCATTCCCGCGCATCCTCGCTGTTTTCACGTGCAGCCTGGAATACCGGACGTCCCTTGGCGCGCATGGCCTGAATGTGGCGCTCAATATTGGTTTTGGCCTCATCGTCAATAACCGGCCCAATGTCAGTGGTCAGGCGGC
The DNA here is from genome assembly GCF_005280945.1 of Citrobacter sp. wls718. NCBI lineage: Bacteria > Pseudomonadati > Pseudomonadota > Gammaproteobacteria > Enterobacterales > Enterobacteriaceae > Citrobacter > Citrobacter sp. wls718. The sequence continues at coordinate 92,252 of NZ_SZWV01000103.1, read as the reverse complement.
CCGGATTGCCCATCCGGCATTCGGCCATCGCGCCGCGCAGCATTTTCAGTGTGTGCTCGGCGATGTCATCCTGCAGGCACAGGACGCGCAGTGCCGAGCAGCGCTGTCCGGCGCTGTCAAAGGCGGAGGCCAGCACATCAACGACCACTTGCTCCGTCAGCGCCGAGGAGTCGACGATCATCGCGTTCATTCCACCGGTTTCGGCGATCAGCGGGATCGGACGGCCTTGCGCGTCAAGACGGCGAGCAATATTACGTTGTAACAGCGTGGCGACTTCCGTTGAACCGGTGAACATCACGCCGCGTACGCGCTCATCGGACGTCAGCTGTGCCCCGACGGTTTCACCCTGGCCGGGCAACAGTTGTACCACGCCTGGCGGCACGCCAGCTTCCAGTAAAATGGCGATCCCCTGGGCGGCAATCAGCGGTGTCTGTTCTGCAGGTTTTGCCAGCACGCTATTGCCTGCAGCCAGCGCGGCGGCAATTTGCCCGCTGAAGATGGCCAGCGGGAAGTTCCACGGGCTGATACAGACCACCGGGCCGAGCGGACGATGGGTTTCGTTATCAAAATCATCGCGGACTTGCCCGGCGTAATAATGCAGGAAGTCGACCGCTTCACGCACTTCGGCAATGGCGTTGCTAAAGGTTTTACCTGCTTCGCGAACCAGAATGCCAATCAGTTGCTGCATCTGGCCTTCCATCAGAACGGCGGCGCGATGCAGAATAGCGGCGCGCTCCTGCGGCGGCGTTGCGAACCAGATCGGCGCATTATTTACCGCGCTTTGTAACGCTTGCTCCACTTCATTCGGGGAGGCTTCACGCACGTAGCCCACAATATCTTTCGGCTCCGCTGGGTTAATTACCGGCGTCATTTGTCCGTCAGTCACCGGATGCTCCAGCATCGGTTTCGCGTGCCATTTTTGCAGTGCGCTGTTGAGCAGGGCAGAGGACAGCGAGGCCAGGCGATGTTCGTTCGCCAGATCCAGTCCGCCTGAGTTTTCGCGTCCCTTGCCGTACAGGTCGCGTGGCAGCGTAATCTTCGGATGCGGTAGACCCGCCAGGCCTTCCTGCTGCGCCAGTTTTTCTACGGCTTCGACCGGGTCGGCGACCAGTTCATCCAGCGGCAGGGTGGTGTCGGCAATACGGTTAACGAACGAGGTATTCGCGCCGTTTTCCAGCAGCCGACGCACCAGGTACGCCAGCAGCGTTTCATGGGTCCCTACCGGTGCGTAAATACGGCATGGGCGGTTCAGTTTGCCATCGGCAACTTTGCCGGTAACCTGCTCGTACAGGGGTTCACCCATGCCGTGCAGGCACTGGAACTCGTACTGTCCGGGATAATAGTTCTGACCCGCTAACTGATAAATGGCCGCCAGCGTATGGGCGTTATGGGTGGCAAATTGCGGGTAGATCAGATTCGGCACGGCAAGCAGTTTTTTGGCGCAGGCCAGATAGGAAACGTCGGTGTAGACCTTACGGGTATACACCGGATACCCTTCCAGACCGTCCATCTGGGCGCGTTTAATTTCGCTGTCCCAGTATGCGCCTTTTACCAGGCGGATCATCAGGCGACGGCGGCTGCGCGTGGCCAGATCAATCAGATAATCAATCACGTACGGACAGCGTTTCTGGTAGGCCTGGATGACAAAACCAATCCCGTTCCAACCCGCCAGCTCAGGTTCGAAGCACAGTTTTTCCAGCAGATCGAGGGAGATTTCCAGGCGGTCTGCTTCTTCGGCGTCAATATTGATGCCAATGTCGTACTGACGCGCCAGCAGGGTGAGCGACTTCAGGCGTGGATAAAGCTCGTCCATTACGCGATCGTACTGCGCACGGCTGTAGCGTGGGTGCAGCGCCGACAGCTTGATCGAAATCCCCGGCCCTTCATAAATGCCGCGTCCATTAGACGCTTTACCAATCGCGTGGATAGCCTGCTGGTAAGACACCATATAGGCCTGCGCGTCAGCGGCGGTCAGTGCGGCTTCTCCCAACATGTCGTAGGAGTAGCGGAAACCTTTGTCTTCCAGCTTCCGTGCGTTAGCCAGTGCTTCGGCGATGGTTTCCCCGGTGACGAACTGCTCCCCCATCAAGCGCATCGCCATATCGACGCCTTTGCGGACCAGCGGCTCGCCGCTCTTACCGATGATGCGGTTCAGCGAGCGCGAGAGGCTGGCTTCGTTATGTGTGGAGACCAGGCGTCCGGTAAACAGCAGTCCCCAGGTTGCCGCATTGACGAATAACGACGGGCTGCGTCCAATGTGCGACTGCCAGTTACCGTTGCTAATTTTGTCGCGGATCAGCGCATCGCGCGTGGCTTTGTCGGGAATACGCAGCAGGGCTTCCGCCAGGCACATCAGCGCAACACCTTCCTGAGAGGACAGCGAGAACTCTTGCAAGAGTCCCTGTACCATGCCGGCGCGACCGCTGGCGGTTTTCTGGTTACGTAGTTTGTCGGCTAACTGATATGCCAGCTTATGAGCCTGTTCAGCGATCGGTTGCGGCAGGCGCGCCTGTTCCATCAGCATCGGTACGGCGTCGGTTTCTGCACGACGATACGCGGCGGTGATCGCCGCCCGGGAAACAGACTGAGGCAGGATCTGCTCGGCAAACTCGAGGAAAGGCTGGTGAGTTTCATTCTGGTATGCCGAGGCGTCATCACCTTCATTGGCTGCACCCGCCAGTAGGGCAGGCAGCTCAGGCAGGGCATCGTCATTTTCCAGTCTTTCGAGATAATTAAAGATGGCTTGTTTGATCAGCCAATGCGGCGTGCGATCGATTCGTGTTGCGGCTGTTTTAATACGCTCGCGTGTGGCGTCGTCCAGCTTAACCCCCATCGTGGTGGTTTCCATGCCGTTTACTCCTGTTGTGCTGAAATACGGGACTGATAGTTACTGAGAAATATCCACTATGTTGCAACTTTGTGCAACCATGTTAAATGTGACTTGGTTTGCAAGCTTGAAAATGAATGAAATGTTAATAAATGTGGTGTTTGTTGGGGTGTCTGTAAAAAATACGAGCGCTTTTTCTCTGCGGCAGTTAACACTTTTTAAAGGTGCAACCGCGAAAAGTGTGAGAGAGTGCAACCTCCAGAAAAATGCTATCTACTCGAGATCAAAATTGATGTAAATGGTGTGTTAAATCGATTGTGAATGATCCTTGCTTCCGGCAGGATACGGTCGCCCAGGTCAACATAGATATCTTTGCCACGTTCCGGCAGGGTAATAAAACGGCAAGCCACGGCATTGTCGATACATAATTTTGGAGAGTTTTGATGGCTATTAGCACACCGATGTTAGTGACATTCTGTGTCTATATTTTTGGCATGTTGTTGATTGGGTTTATTGCATGGCGTTCAACCAAAAACTTTGATGATTACATTCTGGGTGGACGCAGCCTGGGGCCGTTTGTCACCGCGCTTTCCGCCGGGGCATCCGACATGAGCGGCTGGCTGCTGATGGGGCTGCCGGGGGCGATTTTCTTGTCGGGGATTTCAGAAAGCTGGATCGCCATCGGCCTGACATTAGGCGCATGGATCAACTGGAAGCTGGTGGCCGGACGTTTACGCGTACACACCGAGTTCAATAATAATGCTCTGACGCTACCGGATTACTTTACCGGTCGTTTTGAAGATAAAAGCCGCGTGCTGCGTATTATTTCCGCGCTGGTTATTCTGCTGTTTTTCACCATCTATTGTGCTTCAGGGATTGTTGCAGGGGCGCGTCTGTTCGAAAGCACCTTCGGCATGAGTTATGAAACAGCGCTGTGGGCGGGTGCGGCAGCGACGATTATCTATACCTTTATTGGTGGTTTCCTGGCCGTCAGCTGGACCGATACCGTGCAGGCCAGCCTGATGATTTTTGCTCTGATCCTGACGCCGGTGATGGTGATTATTGGCGTCGGCGGCTTTGAAGACTCGCTGGAAGTGATCAAACAAAAGAGCATTGAGAACGTGGACATGCTCAAAGGCCTGAACTTTGTCGCCATTATTTCCCTGATGGGCTGGGGGCTGGGTTACTTCGGTCAGCCGCACATCCTGGCGCGCTTTATGGCGGCAGATTCTCACCATAGCATCGTGCATGCACGTCGCATCAGCATGGCGTGGATGATCCTGTGTCTGGCGGGCGCGGTGGCCGTTGGTTTCTTCGGTATCGCCTACTTCAATAACAATCCGGCACTGGCCGGTGCGGTGAACCAGAACGCCGAGCGGGTGTTTATTGAACTGGCGCAAATCCTGTTCAACCCGTGGATTGCCGGTATTCTGCTGTCGGCTATCCTTGCGGCGGTGATGTCGACGCTGAGCTGCCAGCTGCTGGTGTGTTCCAGTGCCATTACGGAAGATTTGTACAAAGCGTTCCTGCGTAAAAATGCCAGCCAGAAAGAACTGGTGTGGATTGGTCGCGTCATGGTACTGGTAGTCGCGCTGATCTCTATTGCTCTGGCGGCTAACCCGGAAAACCGCGTTCTCGGTCTGGTGAGCTACGCCTGGGCTGGCTTTGGTGCGGCATTCGGACCGGTGGTGCTGTTCTCCGTACTGTGGTCGCGTATGACCCGTAACGGTGCGCTGGCGGGGATGATCATTGGTGCGGTTACGGTTATCGTCTGGAAACAGTTCGCCTGGCTGGGCCTGTATGAAATCATCCCGGGCTTTGTGTTCGGCAGTATTGGTATCGTGGTGTTCAGCTTGCTGGGTAAAGCACCTTCAGCCGCAATGCAAAAACGCTTTGCTGAAGCTGATGCGCATTATCATTCTGCACCGCCGTCACGTTTACAGGTTGAGTAATCTACTTATTGCTTCTACAGCCCGCCGCGTGCGGGCAATGCCGTTCAGTTAACGACTAGTTTCAGAAGGCATCAAGATGTGCTGGCGGAGGCAATGAATATGCTATCTCAGAGAAAGGTTCCGTTCACCTCATGCTCATCGTTTTTCTGAAGCACCGATTCCTGTGAACGTGTAAAGGGCGTTCTCCGCCACGCCCTTTACAATCCCGGCTCCCGGCAGGAAAATTGTTGCTTCGCAATCCCCTCCGCTTATTCCTCCAGGCTATCGGGCCGGGCGCGAGGTAGCGTCCCTGCAAAACGCGCCCTGAGCCAGCATCCATGCTGGCTCTCCCGGCCTTACGGAAACACGTCGGCAATTTTCAGCCGGACCAGCCCACAACTGACCACCTGCGCTTTTACTTGAATATCTCTGAACAGCAAAACGGATATAGCTGAAAGCCAGAGAGCTGAAGCGACACCCTGGTCCGGCTGAAAATCGATGAGGCGTTGATGGCTGAACGGAAACTTATTCAGGGTAAAATGTTCTCCATACATGCTCAACTGAACAATATAGCGCCGCGTGCGGGCTTTTTATGCCGCTTCGCAAAATCACAGTAACCCTTATCAGACTAACTGTTTACATTAAGTCATCATTCTCAAAACATTCTTCTTGAGTTTTTATTTTCTGTAATGATAATCACTATCACTGTAATTTACTTTTCTTTTCACGAGTTGACTGAGAATAACGTTTAAGGGTGCTTCGCATGTTTGTTCCATTTCTGATTATGTTGCGCGAAGGCCTAGAGGCCGCGCTGATTGTCAGCCTGATAGCCAGTTACCTGAAACGGACTCAGCGCGGTCGCTGGATTGGCGTAATGTGGATTGGTGTTCTACTGGCGGCGGCGCTATGCCTGGCACTGGGGATTTTCATCAATGAAACTACCGGTGAATTTCCGCAAAAAGAGCAGGAGCTGTTTGAAGGGATCGTGGCAGTGATTGCCGTGCTGATCCTCACATGGATGGTCTTCTGGATGCGTAAAGTTTCGCGCAACGTCAAAGTTCAACTGGAGCAGGCGGTCGATAACGCGTTACAGCGTGGCAATCATCACGGATGGGCGCTGGTGATGATGGTCTTTTTTGCCGTCGCTCGTGAAGGCCTGGAGTCGGTTTTCTTTCTGCTGGCCGCCTTTCAACAGGATGTGGGGATCTGGCCACCGGTTGGGGCGATGCTGGGACTGGCAACGGCCGTCGTTCTGGGCTACCTGATATATCTCGGCGGGATCAGACTGAATCTCGGGGCCTTCTTCAAATGGACCAGCTTGTTCATTTTGCTGGTGGCCGCAGGTCTTGCCGCCGGAGCCATTCGCGCGTTCCACGAAGCCGGGTTATGGAATCATTTCCAGGATGTGGCATTTGATCTGAGCAGCGTGCTGCCGACGCACTCGCTGTTTGGCACGCTGATGGAAGGGATTTTTGGTTACCAGGAAGCGCCAAGTGTCAGTGAGGTTGCCGTCTGGTTTATCTACCTGATCCCGGCACTGATTATGTTTGCATTACCGCCTCGTTCAGGCTCTACGGCGTCTCGTACTGCACCCTGATAACAACGCGACGCAGAATATCATTTAGTTACAACATACTTATTTATAGGGATAGGTCATGACGATTAACTTTCGCCGTAGTGCGCTGCAGCTGGGTATGGCTGCGCTGTTTACTTCTGCTTTTGCCTCACACGCCGCAGATATTCCCAAGGTCAACGTCACGGTTAACGACAAACAGTGTGAACCGATGACAATCACGGTTAATGCCGGAAAAACCCAGTTCATTATCCAGAACCACAGTCAGAAAGCGCTGGAGTGGGAAATCCTCAAAGGCGTGATGGTGGTGGAAGAGCGTGAAAATATTGCGCCGGGCTTTAGCCAGAAAATGACCGCCAACCTGCAACCTGGCGAATATGATATGACCTGCGGCCTGCTGACGAACCCGAAAGGGAAGCTGATCGTCAAGGGCAGCGCAACGGCAGATGCGGCACAGAGTGACGCCCTGCTGAGCCTGAGCGGTGCAATTACCGAATACAAAGCCTATGTAACCGCAGAAACCGCACAGCTGGTGGCGGGGACCAAAGCATTTACAGATGCCATTAAAGCCGGGGATATCGAGAAGGCTAAATCCCTGTATGCGCCGACGCGCCAGCATTATGAACGTATTGAACCGATTGCTGAGCTGTTCTCTGACCTCGATGGCAGCATCGATGCACGTGAAGATGATTACGAGCAAAAGGCCGCCGATCCTAAATTCACCGGCTTCCACCGTCTGGAAAAAGCGCTGTTTGGCGACAATACCACCAAGGGGATGGATAAATACGCCGACCAGTTGAACACCGATGTTATCGACCTGCAAACGCGCATCAGTGAACTGGCCTTCCCACCGTCTAAAGTGGTGGGTGGCGCGGCTGGGCTGATCGAAGAAGTCGCAGCCAGCAAAATCAGTGGGGAAGAAGATCGCTACAGCCATACCGAT
>NZ_SZWV01000103.1:78572-84968 GCF_005280945.1 Citrobacter sp. wls718 | reverse complement strand
CGGGTCTGATTGAAGAAGTGGCCGCCAGTAAAATTAGCGGCGAAGAAGATCGCTACAGCCACACCGACCTGTGGGATTTCCAGGCCAACGTCGATGGCGCGCAGAAAATTGTCGATCTCCTGCGTCCTCAACTGCAAAAATCCAATGCTGAACTGCTGGCAAAAGTGGATGCGAACTTCAAAAAAGTCGATAGCATCCTGAGCAAGTATCGCACCAAAGACGGGTTTGAAACTTACGACAAACTGACCGATGCTGACCGCAACGCGCTGAAAGGGCCGATTACGACGCTGGCAGAAGATTTGTCGCAATTACGCGGCGTACTGGGTCTGGATTAAGCATCATGCAACAAGATAATGAAAACGGCGTGAGTGAACCTTCACGCCGACGTCTGTTAAAGGGCATGGGAGCATTGGGCGGCGCGCTGGCACTGGCGGGCGGCTGTCCGGTTGCGCATGCGCAAAAACCGCACAGTGCGCCGGGCACTCTGTCACCCAATGCGCGCGATGATGTACAGCCCTTTTATGGACCGCATCAGGCGGGGATCCTGACGCCGCAGCAGGCCTCGATGATGCTGGTGGCATTTGATGTCCTCGCCAGCGACAAAGCAGATCTTGAACGTCTGTTCCGTTTACTGACCCATCGCTTTGCGTTCCTGACCACCGGCGGCCCGGCACCAGAAACGCCGAATCCGCGCTTGCCGCCAATGGACTCCGGCATTCTGGGGGCTTACATTGCCCCGGACAACCTGACGATGACGCTGTCGGTCGGCCATTCACTGTTTGATGAGCGCTATGGCCTGAAAACACAAATGCCGAAAACGCTGCAAAAAATGACGCGCTTCCCGAATGATTCGCTGGATGCGGCGCTGTGCCACGGGGATCTGCTGTTACAAATTTGCGCCAACACGCAGGACACCGTTATTCACGCGTTGCGCGATATCATCAAGCACACGCCGGATTTGCTCAGCGTGCGCTGGAAGCGAGAGGGATTTATCTCCGATCATGCTGCACGCAGTAAAGGCAAAGAAACCCCGGTAAATTTACTCGGTTTTAAAGACGGGACCGCGAACCCGGATGGTACTGATGAAAAGCTGATGCAAAACGTGGTGTGGGTCACGGCCGATCAAGGCGAGCCTGCATGGGCGGTAGGGGGCAGCTATCAGGCGGTGAGACTTATTCAGTTTCGCGTGGAGTTCTGGGATCGCACGCCGCTTAAAGAGCAGCAAACCATTTTTGGTCGCGATAAACAGACCGGCGCTCCGCTGGGAATGCAGCATGAGCATGATGTACCGGACTATGCCAATGATCCTGAAGGTGAGGTGATTGCGCTCGACAGCCATATCCGGCTGGCGAACCCGCGGACCAAAGAGACCGAATCCAGCCTGATGATGCGTCGTGGCTACAGCTATTCGCTCGGTGTGACGCAATCTGGACAGCTGGATATGGGGCTGCTGTTCGTATGCTATCAACACGATCTGCAGAAAGGTTTTTTGGCCGTACAGAAACGCCTGAATGGTGAAGCGTTGGAGGAGTACGTTAAGCCGATTGGCGGCGGTTACTTCTTTGCTTTACCGGGCGTAAAAACACCGGACCACTACCTCGGACAATCTCTGCTACAAGCCTGATTCCCGTGCCCCGCGCCTGTGCGGGGCAATTCCTCACATGTTGACCTGATACAGCGATGAACGAAAAAATTAATTTTTGTGATACGTGCTGCTGTGAAATAATTCTGTCATCTCTCTGTAAGAGACTGTTGCCAACGATAAGATGGAATTTAGTTAACAATAAGTAAAAATATTGTTGCATTAAGAATAAATTCTGTTGTACTTATATGTAACAGCGGTAGTTCCCGGCAGTGATAGTCATTCACTATGGAGATCGCGAATGGTAACGTCCTGTATTGGACAGGTTTCTTACATTATCACCACCTTACGCGGACGTTTCTCTTCCGGTAGCCATCTCGTCACCGCTAAATTCCTCTCTCTTCCACATCTTATCCTTGTTACTGACGCCTTATATGGTGCGCGTAGCCGTGTGTGGTGTCTTATTCGTAGGCAAGCAATGGCTTACAAGGAAGCCAACCCTCAGATGTTCGTGCGCATAATCGTGCCGAAGATGGCGCGTGTGATGTATACCTACAACTCAAGGTGCTATCCATGGGAAGACAAAAAGCAGTGATCAAAGCTCGTCGTGAAGCAAAACGTGTGCTGAGACGGGATTCGCGTAGCCATAAACAACGTGAAGATGAATCGGTCACCTCGCTTGTGCAGATGGGCGGCGTAGAAGCGATTGGTATGGCGCGTGACAGTCGCGATGCCACACCTATCACGGCGCGAAATGAGGCTCAGGCGCACTACCTGAATGCTATTGAGAGTAAACAGCTGATCTTCGCCACCGGTGAAGCCGGGTGTGGTAAAACCTGGATCAGCGCGGCAAAAGCAGCAGAGGCTCTGATCCACAAAGATGTGGACCGGATCATTGTCACCCGTCCAGTTCTGCAAGCTGATGAAGATCTCGGCTTCTTACCTGGAGATGTTTCCGAGAAGTTTGCTCCCTATTTTCGCCCGGTGTATGACGTACTGGTAAAACGTCTGGGTGCCTCCTTTATGCAATATTGCCTGCGACCTGAGATTGGGAAGGTAGAAATCGCGCCGTTCGCGTATATGCGCGGACGGACATTTGAAAATGCCGTTGTCATTCTCGACGAGGCTCAGAATGTCACTGCTGCACAGATGAAGATGTTTTTGACGCGCCTCGGGGAGAATGTGACGGTAATTGTGAACGGGGATATTACCCAGTGCGATTTACCGGCGCATGTTCGATCCGGACTAAACGATGCGCTGGCCCGCTTCGAAGAAGATGACATGATTGGAATCGTTCGTTTCAATAAAGATGATTGCGTTCGCTCGGCGCTTTGTCAGCGGACGCTTAACGCTTACAGCTGATAGGTTCTGCGTCTTCAAGGCCCGGGGAACCGGGCTTTGTTTTTTTATAAGCAGGGATAATCGTTTATATGCATATAAAAAACACAGACACGCTTCTTTGCAGGATGCCTGATGGCGCTTCGCTTATCCGGCCTACGGGGATTTCGTTGTCGGCCGGATAAGATGCTCGTATCGCATCCGCTATATTGCAACAGACGAAAAAAAAGCCCGTACTTGCGTACGAGCTCTTCTTCAAATATGGCGGTGAGAGAGGGGTTCGAACCCTCGATACGTTGCCGTATACACACTTTCCAGGCGTGCTCCTTCAGCCACTCGGACACCTCACCGTATTGTTGTTCCTGCGTTAGCGGAACGGGCGCTAATGTAGGGGAAACACCGCCCCGACGTCAATCTACTTTTTAAAAAAAACGTGCATTTACACAAACTTCAAGCAACATGGGGCGTAAATAAGCAAGAATAGCTTTTTTTGCCAGCATCCTAAAATTTGCTATTCTGATATTCCTTGGAAAATGATGATAAGTGCGAGAAAGTTCCGCATAACACTGCTCAGGAGTTAATATGGAAATACTTTTCTATCACCCGACATTCGATACGGCCTGGTGGCTGAAGGCACTGGCTAAGGCAATTCCAGGCGCAAATGTCCGTGAATGGAAGCGGGGTGATAATGCGCATGCTGACTATGCCCTCGTCTGGCATCCACCGGTTGATATGCTGGCAGGTCGCAAGTTAAAAGCTGTTTTCGCGTTGGGCGCCGGCGTGGACTCTATCCTTAGCAAGCTAAAAGCCCACCCTGAAATGCTGGATGCGTCAATCCCGCTTTTCCGTCTGGAAGATACCGGTATGGGTCTGCAAATGCAGGAATATGCGGTGAGTCAGGTGCTGCACTGGTTTCGACGTTTTGATGACTATCAGGCGCTAAAAAGTCAGGCGAAATGGCAACCGCTGCAAGAGTATACCCGCGAAGAGTTTACTGTCGGGATTATGGGGGCAGGGGTATTAGGGGCTAAAGTGGCTGAGAGCCTGCAAGCATGGGGCTTCCCGCTGCGTTGCTGGAGTCGGACGCGTAAGTCCTGGCCCGGTGTGGAAAGCTTTGCCGGTACCGCAGAGCTGGCGGCGTTCCTGAGCCAAACGCGGGTGCTGATTAATCTTCTGCCAAATACGGCGGAAACGGTAGGTATTATTAACACCGGGCTGCTGAATCAATTGAAGGATGGGGCGTACGTGCTTAACCTGGCACGCGGGGTTCATCTGAAGGAAGACGATCTGCTGGCTGCGCTGAATACCGGAAAGTTGAAGGGCGCGATGCTGGACGTCTACAGCAGCGAGCCGCTACCGGAAAATAACCCTCTATGGAAACATCCGCGCGTGGCGATGACGCCGCATATTGCCGCCGTGACGCGTCCTGCAGAGGCCGTAGACTATATCTCACGCACCATTTTAAACCTTGAGAGCGGGAAAGCCGTAACGGGTCAAGTCGATCGCGTTAGGGGATATTGATAACAACCCGGCCAGCCGCCGGGTTTCGTCTAAACACCGTCCTACAGCTCTAATTATTTAGGGTATTAATGGTGGAGATACCTGCTATCCTTGACGAAAAATGACTACAGGAGAGAATTATGTATCCCGTTGACCTGCATATGCATACCGTCGCCAGCACCCACGCCTACAGTACCCTGAGTGATTACATCGCCGAAGCCAAACGCAAAGGTATCAAGCTGTTTGCGATCACCGATCACGGGCCGGATATGGCAGATGCACCGCATCACTGGCATTTTATTAATATGCGCATTTGGCCAAGGTTGGTGGACGGGGTGGGAATTCTCCGCGGTATTGAAGCGAATATTAAAAATATTGACGGCGAGATCGACTGCTCCGGTCCGATGTTTACTTCCCTGGATTTAATCATTGCAGGCTTCCATGAGCCGGTTTTCGCACCTGTTGATAAAGACACGCATACCCAGGCGATGATTGCCACAATGGCGAGTGGTAATGTGCACATTATCAGTCATCCAGGAAATCCAAAGTATGAGTTAGACTTTACCGCCGTCGCACAGGCGGCAGCGAAATACCAGGTAGCACTGGAAATCAATAACTCCTCATTCCTGCATTCACGTAAGGGCAGTGAAGACAACTGTCGCGCAGTCGCCGCAGCGGTACGCGATGCCGGTGGATGGGTGGCGTTAGGATCGGATTCCCATACCGCCTTCACGCTGGGGGAATTTGGTGAATGCCGTAAAATCCTGGATGATGTGAACTTCCCGGAGGACAGAATTTTAAACGTATCGCCAAAACGCCTGCTGGCGTTTCTGGAATCGCGCGGCATGGAGCCTATCGCGGAATTTGCTGAACTTTAATTGTGAACTAACTGGAATACAACAATGAACGAGTTTTCTATCCTGTGTCGCGTCCTGGGATCGCTGTTTTACCGCCAACCGCAGGACCCGTTACTGGTTCCTCTTTTTACCGTGATCGGTGAGGGTAAACTGTCAGCAAGTTGGCCACTGGAGCAAGATGAACTGCTGGCTCGCTTACAGAAAAGCTGTGATATGCCGCAGGTGGCTGCAGATTATAACGCGCTGTTTGTCGGTGAAGAGTGTGCGGTGCCACCTTATCGCAGCGCTTGGGTCGAAGGTGCTAAGGAATCCGAAGTTCGCGCATTCCTTTCTGCGCGCGGTATGCCGCTGGCGGATACTCCTGCTGATCATATCGGCACATTGCTGCTGGCTGCGTCATGGCTTGAAGATCAGTCTGCTGAAGATGAAAGTGAAGCGCTGGAAACGTTATTCGTTGACTATCTGCTCCCGTGGTGTGGCGCGTTCCTTGGCAAAGTGGAAGCGCATGCCAGTTCCCCATTCTGGCGTACCATGGCGCCGCTGACGCGCGATGCGATTGGCGCGATGTGGGACGAGTTGCAGGAAGATACAGAAGAGTAAATGTGATTTAAGTCACTTTATTCTGCAACGCAATTTATCAGCTTGCATAAATTGTGTGCACGATCTCATTATCATGCCGTTTTTCTGCTAAGATGCGCGGCATGAACATACTTCTTTCTATTGCAATCACAACGGGCATTCTCTCCGGTATCTGGGGATGGGTGGCCGTTTCTCTTGGTTTACTCAGTTGGGCAGGTTTTTTGGGTTGTACAGCCTATTTTGCCTGTCCGCAGAGTGGGCTGAAAGGGCTGTGGATCTCAGCGTGTACGCTGTTAAGCGGTGTGGTGTGGGCGTTGGTGATTATTAACGGTAGTGCGCTTGCCCCGCATATGGACATCATCGGCTATGTCATCACGGGGATTGTTGCCTTCTTGATGTGCATTCAGGCTAAGCAATGGTTGCTTTCATTTGTGCCGGGTACGTTTATTGGTGCATGTGCAACATTTGCAGGGCAGGGGGACTGGCGTCTGGTTCTGCCTTCGTTAGCAGTGGGACTGGTGTTTGGCTATGCAATGAAGA
>NZ_SZWV01000103.1:8637-78534 GCF_005280945.1 Citrobacter sp. wls718 | reverse complement strand
GGCTGGCGTCCCGCCGTGAAAACCGAGAATCACCTTCGTTGACCAGTAAATAATAAAAAGCGTGAGGTTACCCTCACGCTTGTCGTTGTCTTTTCATATTAAGTATCAGGATTCCGGCGGTACCGACAAATGACGGTATTTAACCAGAATATCGTTATCGACCTGTTTCTTATCCTGCAAGTCCCATAATCCGCGATCAATCCCGTCGTTAATCAGGAAAATAACCCCTGTTTCAATGGCTGACATCAGGCACAGCATAACGGGTTCGTTAGAGGTATAACCGATTTCACCTTCCAGCAGACGTTGGTAATCAATGAAGCGGAATACCCCAGCCTGGACTTCATAGGAGAGAATGGTTTTGCTGGTGTTCACCGAAGAAAGGATTTCACCCGTGCTGACGTTGACCACACGCAGGTTGACCGCAATCTGATCAAGCTGGTATTGCGTGTCTGCGCCAATACCGAAATAACGCGCGCCAACCCCACCAGACTTAACGTTGCTTTCATAACCGATGATAGACCCTTCCACCATTACGTTTGCGGCGGTCAGTGACTGAAGCGGAATACGGTTATTTACAGCAACGGTACCGTTTTCTTGCGCAGCACGAATAATTTTTCGTTCGTTAAGCAAGTTCTGTAATCCCTGACGCTCCAGCGGTACAAACCAGCGAGAATCCTTCAATGCGGTGACCAGCATCGCCGTGGCACTTTGCGGGACAGCCGTTGAGAAGTTACTTGCCGGGTAAGGCTTAAATTGACCCGTTTCATCTTGAATGTTGTAAACCGAGACAAAAATCTTGCCCGTAGGCATTGGCAGGTGCGTCAAGTCCTTATAGCTTTGGGCACGCGGCATTAATGTCGGTTTAGCGGCTTCTTGTGGCGGGGCTGTTAAGCATCCGCTGAGTAAGAATATTGCAACCAAAATAAGTAAGCGCTGCATGATTTTTTCCTTTCGTAGCTATAGCTTAGAAGTCGGCTGACTGTGTTTGTAAACCCGACACTTCTATCGTCGATGTTTTGCCCGTTTTCCTGTCTGTGACATTGAGTTGCAGCTGCCCATCCCGGTTGGCGATATCAATGATAAAATCATTGGTTACCATCCTGCCCGGCTTACCGGTATTAATATTGGTAAGCAGACCGCCGAGAATTTGTGACTGGATGGCCTGGGTAAAGTTGTCCAGGGCCGATGGGGTTTCAAAACCGAAATCGTCACCACTTGGATCTTTATACGAGTTTTGCGCCTGCGCACTGTTCAGCAAAAAAGCGCCGTTATTTGGGTTGCCACCAAAGTTTGGATTGCGGAACTGGAACGTCATGTTTCCGGCCCAACTTAATGGTGAAATTAGCATGAGCAAAACCACTGCATGTTTGACACGCATGAAAGCCTCCGGACAAAATCATGTTTTAGAATTCATCACGCGCTAAATCGCTTGTGCTTAATAGTGTTTGATCTATTTGCCGACGATTTAATGCATCTTCTGTTTCAGCCAGAGCGAAGACGACTATTTTGTCGAAGTCTCTTTTCGTCGGGAATAAAAAAGTCTGGAAGATAACGTCCTGATTGATCGTTATGGTGATCCAACTTCCCCAACGTGCACTGGGCCTTTCATTGATGGTTAAGTTTCCTGTGTACTCACTTTCCCACTTGTCGCTAAACGCACGATAAAAATCATGGCCGATTGAAGAGACAGTGTGGTCGGTTAACAGTCCGGGAACCTCCACTTCTACAGCGGCGTGTAGATTCCCGGCAGCAAGGAATAAATTTGCTGCCACAATCCAGTTCAAATAGCGTTTCATGGCATTATCGCCTGAGGTTATCATTGGCCCACGAGACCGCCTGCGTACGGTTCTTCACAGCTATCTTTTTGAAAAGATTATAAAGATGCGTTTTTACCGTATTTTCACTGATAAACAGTGAGCGTGCGATTTCAATATTTGAGGCGCCGATACGCAGTTTATTAAGGATCTCTTTTTCACGATGTGTGAGTAGTGCTGACTCTGTACTGTTATAACGATAGTTTCCAGAATGTGTGATCAGGTAGCTGGCGAGCTTTTGCGAGAAGTAGCATTCACCGCGTAAAACGCCTTGTAACCCGGCCACCACACGCTGTTCATCTTCTGCTACGTAAAATACACCATTGATATGCGGCCAGTTTTCAATATCCCGGTACGGATAATCATCGGGTGTATTCAACAATAACGTCTTTATACTGTTGTTTTTTCTACTTAAGTTATCTTGCCAGTAATGGATCAGCTTTTTATCTGCCTCCATCATATCCAGTAAAACAATGCAGCTGGAGGAAATATCGTCCAGAGAACGTTGAATATTATGCAGTTTTCCGGTGAGCGCCAGCGATTGCTTTAAATGTTGTAATAATGCAGTTGCCTGCAGGGACGGTTTAGTGATCAACAATAATGTATGACCATGAATACTATGGACTTCATTAAACATGATGAAACTCCACTTTTATAGTCGCACACCTGACAGCTGCCTCTACTAAAATAGAGACACCAGAAGTACTGACAGATGCTGCACTGCTGTGTAGAAATAAAATATCGACCCAAAGGGGTGAAAATATTAAAACAAATGGACTTCAACTGATTTCAATCTAGCTATTACAAATCTTAAAGCAAGTGTTAAACTTGTTACAGAATGTAAATTTATATATTAAAATGTGATTTTAAGGTTTTTATTGAGTTTAGATTTGATAGGAAAGTTGTACACTTTACTGTTATTGCATAGATTTAAAAAATCATACAAATTATATTAATCTTATGATAAATAAGAAGTTTATTTATAGTTCTTTCGTTTTAGCTTTCTAATGAATTCTGAAGTTTTTGTCTCACTTTACGTTGAGTAATTTTCGACAGAAAAAAATGATGTTTGTCACGACTTGCGCCAAGGCCTATCAACACCTCGCGCTGCGAGGGCCTGAAGTCGCTGAAGATTGGTTTTTTATGCTTCTGCATAGAAATGCACATCTCACGCTAAAGCCAAAATAAAATGTATACAGATAACAGCGTTATTGGCTGTTAATTAGTACTTTGGGGTGAATCTGAATATAAAAATACCACTCGCGGGTGAGTGATTTAAAATGTTTCAACGGACATACTCTTCATCGTAACGTGGCATTAACAAGTTTAAGTCATGTTAACAACAAAACTTGAGTGGTAAATAATTCAACTTCATGTACGACCAGGTCCAGGGTGACAACATGAAAAACAAGTTGTTATTTATGATGTTTACAATGCTGGGTGTGCCTGGAATTGTGTCCGCAACAAGTTATGACATGGCTAATGCAGAATATAACTTTGCGGTAAATGAATTAAGTAAGTCTTCATTTAATCAGGCAGCCATTATTGGTCAAGTAGGCGCTGGGAACAGTGCCAATACACGCCAGTCGGGCTCGAAGCTATTGTCGGTCATTTCGCAGGATGGTTCAAGTAACCGAGCGAAAATAGATCAGGCAGGATCATATAATCTTGCATATATAGATCAGGCGGGTAGTTCCAATGATGCGAGTATAAAACAAGGTTCTTACGGTAATACGGCCGTTATTATCCAGAAAGGTTCGGGTAATAAAGCAAATATTACCCAGTACGGTACACAAAAAACAGCAGTTGTGGTGCAGAGACAGTCGCAAATGGCCATTCGCGTGACTCAACGCTAATCCATGAACGACTTTTAAATCAATCCGATGGGGGTTTACCATGAAACTTTTAAAAGTGGCAGCATTCGCAGCAATCGTAGTTTCTGGCAGTGCTCTGGCTGGTGTTGTTCCACAATGGGGCGGCAACGGCAATCACCATGGTGGTGGTAATAATTTTGGTCCAGAATCATCAATGAGTATTTACCAGTATGGTTCTGGCAACATTGCGAATGCGCTGCAAAGTGATGCACGTAAATCCGATGTGACCATCACCCAGCATGGGCGTGGTAACGGGGCAACCGTCGGACAAGGTGCTGATGACAGTACCATCAGTCTGAAACAGTCAGGCTTCAGCAACAGCGCTGACATCAATCAGTGGAATGCTAAACGTGCGGACATTAACGTGACCCAATACGGTGGTCGCAACGGTGCGGTGGTTAATCAGACTGCGTCTGACTCCAACGTTCTGGTTCGTCAGGTTGGTTTTGGCAACAACGTCACGGCTAACCAACATTAATTCAGTCTGCTGACTGAGAATAAACAGGGCGAAAGCCCTGTTTTTTTTCGGGAGAATAGTATGCATACGCTATTACTTATTGCCGCGCTGTCAAATCAAATCACCTTTAATACAACCCAGCAAGGCGAAATGTACACCATTATTCCTCAGGTAACGTTAACGCAACCCTGTGAATGTCAGGTACAAGTCTTCGCGATACGTGAAGGGAAGGGGGGGCAAAGCCAAACGCAGCAGAAAACAAGCCTTTCGGTCCCTGCTAATCGGCCGATTGATTTAACTAAGCTGAGCTTTAATATTTCCGCTGAGGACTCAGTAAAAATTATTGTCACCGTTTCGGATGGGCAATCGCTGCATCTCTCACAACAATGGACAGACTCATCCGGTCATTCTTGAGGGACTGAAGTATTTGCAGGTCGGGTGTGGCTGGGAGCGCATTGCTGTTCTATGAATATAGAAACGTGAAGATGTTTTTATCGGGTCGTTAATCGCAGCGGTGAAGGATCATACCGATCCCTCAAGAGGACTAATCATTGAGGAACCTTTATGTGTACTTTAGCGAACAGAATTCTGAGTATTGGCATTGGCGTTTTTTCTCTTTTTACAGTATCCGTAAGTGCTCAACAAATCTCAGCGGGTGGGATTATTCATTTTCGCGGTGAAATAGTAGAACCGCCTTGTGAAGTTAGCACCCAGCAACAACAGATAGAAATGTCATGTATACGCGACGGCAAGATGCAAAGTAGCCGTTTTAATGCGCAACAGGTCACTCTGGTGCCGCAGAATGTTAAGCAAATTGCCAGCGCTAACATGCACTACCTCAATGAGCAGAAAACCCTCGCTATTCTTAACATTGAATATAAATAAGTCGTTCTGGCGTAGATATGCAGCCGTTTCGTTAAAAAGTGAGATTTCCTGGAAAACCCTGCTGTACACTGAAGAGAAGGTGTTTCGTCAGGGGAAGTTTATGCAATCGCGTGTTCATGTGGTACAGGGCGACATTACGACGATGGCTGTTGATGTGATCGTCAATGCTGCCAATTCGTCCCTATTGGGAGGCGGTGGCGTGGATGGGGCAATTCATCGCGCTGCCGGACCGGCATTGTTGGAGGCCTGTAAACAGGTTATCCAACAGCAGGGAGAATGTCCAACGGGTCATGCGGTCATCACTCTGGCAGGCAATCTTCCTGCGAAAGCGGTTATTCATACCGTGGGGCCTGTGTGGCAGGGGGGCGATCATCATGAAGCTGAACGTCTCGAAGAGGCCTATTTGAACACGCTGCATCTGGCCTTAGCCAATGGCTATCAATCCATTGCTTTTCCGGCGATTAGCACGGGAGTGTATGGTTATCCGCGCGCAGCAGCAGCGGAAATCGCCGTCAACACGGTGTTGAGGTTCACGACCCGCCGGGCGCTACCTGAGCAGATTTACTTCGTGTGTTTTGATGACGAAACGGCCCAATTTTATAACAGATTACTCACCCAGCAAGGCGATGATAACCCAGCCTGATATGACGCGGCTCGAGCGCGCAATTACTCCGCTTTGCGCCAGCCATCCTGAACAATGCGGCATCCTTGCGCTGGATGACAGTCTGGATGCGTTTGCCGCTCGCTATCGACTCACTGAAATGGCAGAACGCTCCCTGGATGTGCAGTATTACATCTGGGAGAACGACATGTCCGGGCTGCTATTGTTTTCGGTACTGCTGGCCGCAGCGAAACGTGGCGTGCGGGTCCGTTTGTTGCTGGACGACAACAACACGCCGGGTCTGGATGATACGCTGCAATTACTGGATAACCACCCGAATATCGAAGTCCGCCTGTTTAATCCTTTCTCTTTTCGCATCTTGCGTGCGGTGGGCTATTTAACCGATTTCGCCCGACTTAACCGCCGTATGCACAATAAAAGTTATACCGCCGACGGGGTGGTCACGTTGGTTGGCGGGCGCAATATCGGTGACGCCTATTTTGGCGCAGGCGAACAGCCGCTATTTTCAGATTTGGATGTAATGGCCGTTGGGCCGGTGGTGACCGAGGTTGCGGATGATTTTGAACGTTACTGGCAGTGTCAGTCCGTTTCAACACTCAAAAAAGTGCTCTCACTGTCAGAGCCTGAACCTACCCAGCGTATTGACCTGCCGGAGTCCTGGTATAACGATGATATAACTCGCCGTTACTTGAATAAGCTGGAAACCAGCCAGTTTATGGCCAGTCTCGATCGGGGGGCGTTGCCGCTGATTTGGGCCAAAACACGCCTGCTCAGCGACGACCCGCTAAAAGGTGAGGGGAAGGCTCCGCGCCATTCGCTATTACCTCAGCGCTTGTTCGATATTATGGGCTCACCTACCGAGCGTATTGATATTATTTCCGCCTATTTTGTACCTACCCGGGCGGGCGTGGCCCAACTGCTGCGTTTGGTGAGAAAAGGGGTCAAAATTGCCATTCTAACCAATTCGCTGGCGGCGAATGATGTGGCAATTGTTCATGCCGGCTACGCGCGCTGGCGAAAAAAACTGCTGCGCTATGGTGTGGAATTATATGAGCTTAAACCGACACGCGATCGCGCCACGGCTGTGCACGATCGCGGATTAACCGGTAATTCGGGCTCGAGTTTGCACGCTAAAACTTTCAGTATTGACGGGCGTAAGGTGTTTATCGGCTCGCTTAATTTTGATCCGCGCTCCACATTGCTCAACACGGAAATGGGATTTGTGATTGAAAGTGAAAGCCTGGCCGCACTAATTCATAACCGTTTTATGCAGAGTCAGCATGATGTTGCCTGGCAATTGCGTCTCGATCGCTGGGGACGGATTAACTGGGTTGACCGCCAGCAGGGTCATGAGCAGGTGCTGAAAAAAGAACCCGCCACCGGATTCTGGAAGCGGGTATTGGTGAAGCTGGCCTCGATATTACCGATTGAATGGTTGCTCTGAACGACGTAACCCAAGCTAACCAGTGACGGCCTTGTTTTTGTCCTGCTTAACCGGCGGTTTTCCTGAAAACAAAAACTTCAGTACCGGGATCCGGAGATGAATTTCGTACAGTATCACCGCGATCCCGACCACAAACAGCAGTCCACAGAGAAAGCCCAGCAGATTGGATGAGATGTGCGGTGTGATATAGGCGCCGAAAAACAGCGTTAACGGATGATGCACCAGATAAATAAACAGCGATGCATTGACAAAATAGGTTACGCGCGCTGACTGAAAATTCAATAAACGATAGCCGAGCGAAAAGACCACGTTAACCATCAACAGCCCCAGAACCATGGTTACCACGTATTCAGTTTCATACATCCAGGCGTCGCCGTTGCCGTAACGTTGGTTGAGTAGGTACGCCACAAAGGCCGCTCCTGCACCGAGAGTGCAACCACGCGAGGGGGTGGTGAACAGCGCCTTCAGATTGGGATTAATGAATGCCAGCGCGCCGAGCATAAAGAAAGGCACATAAAACAGCGTTTGCATGACGACAAAATTAAACATGCCGTCGCTGAGGATCGAAGGGTAGAGAATAAAAATGGTTCGTCTGACGACGGCGTAGCCCACACCAAGCAAGGCAAAAATTAGCGTTAACTTTACCATTGACGCTGGGGCAGGGGGCGTTCCCTGCTGGCTTTCCTGACGCTTCTTAATTTGGGTAAATACCCACATGCTCACGGTCGTTAACACCACAAGGACCAGCAAAAACCACAGATGAGAAATGAGCTCCCAGGCAAGGGCGTTATATTTATCGTACCCGCTGAGCGTGTGCCAACTTTCTGCTTTCCCTTTTACATATTGCAGCATGATAAATTGCGGCAGTGTGAGCAAGGGAATCGCGGTCAACATCGGGATCCCCACGCGCTCAACACGCACTTTCCACCAGCGTTTTAATGGATAGCGTAAAAACAACATGTAGGAAAAATAACCCGAAATAACAAAAAACACCTGCATGCGAAACGCATGGATGAAGTCGTTAAACAAGGTTAGCCACCACGACGGTTCAGCACTGTTCACGTGCCAGGTGTGTGTGGAATAGATCAATGAGATATGGAATGGGATCCCCAACAACATCAGCCAGGCGCGGATGGAGTCAAGAAAATATTCACGCGGAGGGGATACAGAGCTCATAAACAGTTACGTATTCTCAGACTTTTCGTCTTATCCCTAAGACGAATAATGGTTACATTCGAGGGCAACCCTACACGAAGTCCAACAACCTGTCTCCAGGATAAGCACGCAAAGTGAAAACAGGCAGGTGAACCTGATTAAACCATGAGCCAGCGCGCGAACAATACAGGGATTCAGTTGTCGGAATACCCGATTATCCATTAAAATGGATCGGATCAATATAAGCACACAAAGGGGGAAGTGCTTACTAATTATGAAACATAAACTACAAATGATGAAAATGCGTTGGTTGGGTGCAGCAGTCATGTTAACGCTGTACACATCTTCGAGCTGGGCATTCAGTATTGATGATGTGGCAAAGCAAGCTCAATCCTTAGCCGATAAAGGCTATGAGGCGCCTAAAAGTAACTTGCCCTCCGTTTTCCGCGACATGAAGTATGCGGATTATCAGCAGATCCAGTTCAATCACGATAAAGCCTACTGGAGCAATCTCAAGACCCCATTTAAGCTCGAGTTCTACCACCAGGGTATGTACTTCGACACGCCGGTCAAGATCAACGAAGTTACCGCCACAGCGGTAAAGAGAATCAAATACAACCCGGATTATTTTAATTTCGGCGATGTTCAGCATGATAAAGACACGGTAAAAGATCTCGGTTTCGCCGGGTTCAAGGTGCTGTACCCGATCAACAGCAAAGATAAAAACGATGAAATCGTCAGCATGCTCGGTGCCAGCTATTTCCGCGTCCTGGGAGCCGGTCAGGTTTATGGCCTGTCTGCACGCGGCCTCGCTATTGATACCGCACTGCCTTCCGGTGAAGAATTTCCCCGTTTTCGCGAGTTTTGGATCGAACGTCCAAAACCGACTGACAAACGTTTAACCATCTATGCATTGCTGGACTCCCCACGCGCCACCGGGGCCTATCGTTTTGTGATTATGCCAGGCCGTGACACGGTGGTGGACGTTCAGTCCAAAGTTTACCTGCGCGACAAAGTAGGCAAACTGGGCGTTGCGCCGCTGACCAGTATGTTCCTGTTCGGGCCGAACCAACCGTCTCCGGCGACCAACTATCGTCCGGAGCTGCATGACTCTAACGGTTTGTCTATCCATGCTGGCAACGGCGAGTGGATTTGGCGTCCGCTGAATAACCCGAAACACCTCGCGGTGAGTAGTTTTGCGATGGAAAACCCGCAGGGATTTGGTCTGCTGCAACGTGGCCGCCAGTTCTCGCGTTTTGAAGATATCGACGACCGCTACGACCTGCGTCCGAGTGCCTGGGTAACGCCGAAAGGTGACTGGGGCAAGGGGAAACTTGAGTTAGTTGAAATCCCAACCAACGATGAAACCAACGACAACATCGTCGCTTACTGGACGCCGGACCAACTGCCTGAAGCAGGCAAAGAGATGAACTTCAAGTACACGCTGACCTTTACCCGCGATGAAGACAAACTTCATGCGCCGGATAATGCCTGGGTACAGCAGACACGTCGTTCTACCGGTGATGTCAAACAATCGAACCTCATTCGTCAGCCTGACGGCACGATTGCATTTATCGTGGATTTTGCCGGCGCAGATATGAAAAAACTGCCGCAGGATACCCCAGTCACCGCGCAAACCAGCATTGGTGATAACGGTGAAATCGTTGAGAGTACGGTGCGTTATAACCCGGTCACTAAGGGTTGGCGTCTGATGCTGCGCGTGAAAGTGAAAGATGCGAAGAAAACCACTGAAATGCGTGCTGCGTTGGTCAATGCCGATCAGCCGTTGAGTGAAACCTGGAGCTACCAGTTACCTGCCAATGAATAAGACAACTGAGTATATTGACGCAATGCCGCTTTCGGATATCGAGAAAGCGGCACTGCCGAAAACTGACATCCGCGCCGTTCATCAGGCGCTGGATGCTGAGCATCGTACTTACTCGCGCGAAGACGATTCACCGCAGGGGTCTGTTAAAGCTCGCCTTGAGCAAGCCTGGCCGGATTCTCTGGCCAAAGAGCAGTTAATTAAAGACGATGAAGGACGCGACCAGCTGCAGGCTATGCCGAAGGCTACGCGTACATCTATGTTTCCCGATCCCTGGCGTACCAACCCGGTAGGCCGTTTTTGGGATCGTCTGCGTGGACGCGATGTTACGCCGCGTTATCTTTCTCGTTTGACGAAAGAAGAACAAGAAAGTGAACAGAAATGGCGTACCGTCGGGACGATTCGCCGCTATACGCTGCTTATCTTAACGCTGGCGCAAACGGTCGTTGCGACCTGGTATATGAAGACCATTCTTCCGTACCAGGGCTGGGCGTTCATTAATCCGGCAGACATGATGGGGCAGGACCTGTGGGTCTCCTTTATGCAATTGCTGCCCTATGTGCTCCAGACCGGTATCCTGATTCTGTTTGCGGTATTGTTCTGCTGGGTATCGGCAGGGTTCTGGACCGCGCTGATGGGGTTCTTGCAACTGCTGATTGGCCGCGATAAGTACAGTATTTCCGCGTCAACGGTGGGGGATGAAGCATTAAACCCTGAGCACCGCACCGCGTTGATCATGCCTATCTGTAACGAGGACGTTGACCGCGTATTCGCGGGGCTGCGCGCCACGTGGGAATCGGTGAAAGCCACGGGTAATGCTGCGCATTTCGATGTCTACATCCTGAGCGACAGCTACAACCCTGATATCTGCGTGGCGGAACAAAAAGCCTGGATGGAGCTGATCGCTGAAGTGCAGGGCGAAGGACAGATTTTCTACCGCCGTCGTCGTCGTCGTGTGAAGCGTAAAAGCGGCAACATTGATGACTTCTGCCGTCGCTGGGGGAATCAGTACAGCTACATGGTCGTCCTGGACGCTGACTCGGTAATGAGCGGCGATTGCCTGACCGGTCTGGTGCGTCTGATGGAAGCGAACCCGAATGCCGGTATTATTCAGTCGTCGCCAAAAGCGTCCGGTATGGACACGCTGTATGCACGCTGCCAGCAGTTTGCTACGCGCGTGTATGGGCCGCTGTTTACCGCCGGGCTTCACTTCTGGCAGCTCGGGGAGTCGCACTACTGGGGTCACAACGCGATTATTCGCGTGAAGCCGTTTATTGAGCATTGTGCGCTCGCACCGCTACCGGGTGAAGGCTCGTTTGCGGGTTCGATCCTCTCCCATGACTTCGTGGAAGCGGCGTTAATGCGTCGTGCAGGCTGGGGGGTGTGGATTGCCTACGATCTGCCGGGTTCTTATGAAGAGCTGCCGCCAAACCTGCTTGATGAACTGAAGCGTGACCGTCGTTGGTGTCACGGCAACCTGATGAACTTCCGTCTGTTCCTGGTCAAAGGGATGCATCCGGTTCACCGTGCGGTGTTCCTGACGGGCGTGATGTCTTATCTGTCTGCCCCGCTGTGGTTTATGTTCCTCGCGCTTTCAACCGCATTGCAGGTGGTGCATGCGCTGACGGAGCCGCAATACTTCCTGCAGCCGCGTCAGCTGTTCCCGGTGTGGCCGCAGTGGCGTCCTGAACTGGCGATTGCACTGTTTGCCTCAACCATGGTGCTGCTGTTCCTGCCGAAGCTGCTGAGTATTTTGCTCATCTGGTGCAAAGGGACGAAAGAGTACGGCGGTTTTGTCCGCGTGACGCTGTCGCTGCTGCTGGAGGTGCTGTTCTCCGTGCTACTGGCGCCGGTGCGTATGTTGTTCCATACCGTCTTCGTGGTCAGTGCTTTCCTCGGTTGGGAAGTTGTCTGGAACTCGCCGCAGCGTGATGATGATTCCACTCCGTGGGGTGAAGCGTTTATGCGTCACGGCTCCCAGCTGCTGCTGGGTCTGGTCTGGGCGGTCGGTATGGCTTGGCTGGATCTGCGCTTCCTGTTCTGGCTGGCACCGATTGTCTTCTCCCTGATCCTGTCGCCGTTTGTGTCGGTGATTTCCAGCCGTTCAACGATAGGGTTACGTACCAAGCGCTGGAAGCTGTTCCTGATCCCGGAAGAGTATTCTCCTCCGCAGGTGCTGGTGGATACGGATAACTACCTGGTGATGAATCGCAATCGCTCGCTGGATGACGGCTTTATGCACGCGGTGTTTAACCCGTCATTTAACGCACTGGCTACGGCGATGGCGACCGCGCGTCACCGCGCCAGTAACGTGCTGGAGATTGCCCGTGACCGTCATGTCGAGCAGGCGCTGAACGATACACCTGAGAAACTGAATCGCGATCGCCGCCTTGTGCTGTTGAGCGATCCGGTGACTATGGCGCGTTTACATTATCGCGTCTGGAACTCGCCGGATAAGTATTCGTCGTGGGTTAATTATTATCAGGGGATAACCCTGAACCCGCTGGCACTCAGGAAGAAATAGAACACCTGAAATGTGAAAATACCGGCCTGGTGCCGGTATTTTTTTATGCGGATGACAATGTTGTTAATGAGGGTTCAGGTGCGAATACTTGCGGTTGGAATCATGGTCATCTTGCTGAGCGGGTGCGGCAGTATTATTAGCCGCACGATCCCGGGGCAAGGTCACGGAAATCAATACTATCCCGGCGTGCAGTGGGATGTCCGGGATTCAGCATGGCGCTATGTCACCCTGATCGATCTGCCTTTTTCACTGGTGTTTGATACGCTGCTGTTGCCCCTTGACATCCACCATGGTCCCTACGAGTAATTACCGCTCATCCCATTCGTCGGCTGCCGTCTGACCTTCCTCGGTATCCAGAGGTGGTTCAAGCTGGAATTCGCCTTCATCCCACTCGTGGAGGGTATTTTCCTCCAGCCACTCCTGGCGAATTTCAATCTCATCATAATCGCCATCAAAGACGCTTTGTGCCGCTTCACCGCTCAGCATCGGCAGACATTCGCCTTCCTCATCTTCGTCGGCGAAAAACTCAGCCTGCCACATGATGTCACCATCCTGTAGCACATACTTTTGTACGTTCAACTGCTGAACACTGGCGTCGTCCGCATCTAGGTCGGGGTTATCAGCCAGAAACTCTTCACGGGCAGCATCAATGGCTTCTTCCAGCGTGGCATACATGGTCATCAGCGTCTCCCTTTGATTTAATGAGGTATTCAGGGAAATAATAGTTGATTCTCCGCTAGTGCAAGTATGAATGCACAAAAATCATTGCGTGCGCTGGGTTTCGCGACGTCTGCGCAGGCTGTTCCAGGAGTAGAGCGCGTTAAATAAGACCACTCCCGCGGTCACGCAGAAGACCGCGCGAAAACCATAGTTGGCTGAAATAGCTGCGCCCATCAGTGGCCCCGTCACGTTGCCAATATCACGAAATGACTGGTTGTAGCTGAAAATACGCCCGGCTATTTGGTTGGTTGAGTTATAGACCAGCAGCGTTTGTACGGCAGGGAGCAGTGCGCCGTCGGCGGCTCCCAGCAAAAAGCGCAGGACGCCGAGCTGCCAGGGCGTCTGGACGAATGACATGGGGATGAGCAGCAATACGGAAATGACCAGGGCGACAATCAGGATCTTCTCAGGGCCTATGCGGTCGCCTAATTTGCCCAGCCTTGGCGCGCTGAGTAAAGCGGCCACGCCGGGAACGGAAGCGATCATGCCGCTGATAAAAGCGATATTGCCGACGTTACCCGCCAGTTCCCGCACATACAGCGTCAAGATAGGTGCGATGGATCCGGTTGCGACCTGAATGATCAGTGTGGTGACGAACAGACTCAGTACCAGCTTTGGATTTTTTAAGGATCCGACGACCTCCCGAATGTGCAACATCTCTTTTTTGCTGACCGATTGAAAATGCTCACGAATAAAAAATAACGTCAGCATAAAACAGAGCAGCAGCACGCTGGCGGTAATAAAAAAAACGGGGCGCAATCCGTATTGGTCGGCAAGCAAGCCTCCCGCCAGCGGGCCCAGCAGTGCGCCACTGACGCCGCCGGTTGAAAGTGTTCCCAGCGCCCAGCCGCTTTTATTGCGCGGCACCTGGGTGGCGATCAGCGCATTCGCATTGGGAATGAACCCACCAAGCAGTCCCAGCAGCGCACGCAGGATCAAAAACTGCCAGATATTTTGCGCCAGCCCCATTAGCAGCATCACGACAGCCATCCCCAGCGCTGAGCGCAGGAGCATGATTTTCCTGCCTTTGCGATCTGCAAGGCCGCCCCAGAAAGGTGAAGCGATAGCTGAAAAAAGAAACGTAATGCTGAACACCAGACCCGACCACATGTTCAGGGCACCGTGTCCCGTCACGCCGAGGCTTTCGACATACAGGGGTAAGAAAGGCATCACCAGGCTAAATGCTGCACCGGTTAAAAAGCAACCGAGCCAGGCAACCGTGAGATTACGCTTCCAGTTGATGGAGACATCTGAGGGTGACATAGCGATCCGCAGTGTGGCGCGCTGTTTGCGCTATCGTGTAAAAATAAGTAAGCAGACTAATTATGCGCCTGGTTGATAGTCGCTGCAATGCGCAGAGCAGTAAAACCTAAACGGAGGGGGAGATGTTGCAGCCCGCGGGCTGCAACAAAGGGTCAGTACAAGGAAGGTGCGCCTTCAGGGCGTGTTTTGAACCGGCGATGTAGCCACATATATTGCTCCGGCGCCATCATGATGCATTTCTCAATAATTTTGTTCATCCACGCGGCGGTGGTTTCAGCATCGTCCAGCGGCGGCGAACATTCCGGCGGCAGCATAATCAACTGATACCCTTTGCCGTCAGGTTTACGACGAGGGACAAACGGCACCAGACACGCATTGGACATCCGCGACAGCATCCATGTCCCAGAGGTGGTTGCAGCCTGCTCTACAGCAAACAGCGGCACAAAGACGCTGGAGCGTGGGCCGTAGTCGTGATCCGGGGCATACCAGACCACTTCACCTTTCTTCAGAGCCTTGACCATCCCTTTTAGATCTTTACGATCGAGCATTGATTTATTGGAGCGCATACGCCCCCAGGTTTGCAGCCAGTCGAGCAGCGGATTGTCGTTGGGGCGATACACCCCGATACCGGGTTCCTGTAAACCAAACTGACGCGCGCCTAATTCAAGCGTCAGAAAGTGCAGACCCACTAACAGGATCCCACGCTGCTGTGCCTGAACATCACGAATATGCTCCATGCCGATTACTTCGGTCCAGCGCGTAATACGACGGTCGGACCAAAACCAGGCCATGCCGGTTTCCACTACGCCCATGCCGACGGACTCAAAGTTTTTTACCACCATCCGCTGACGCTCTTGTTCGCTCATCTGCGGGAAGCACAGCTCCAGATTTCGCGAAACAATCTTTGCCCGGCGTCTCATCACATGTAACGCCAGACGACCTAATGTACAGCCCAGCTTATAGAGGAACGGATAGGGTAACTGCACGATCAACCAAAGGATACCAATACCTAGCCAGGTTAACCAATAACGTGGATGCAAAAGTGCAGCCGAGAACTTGGGTAAATTCGTCATGTCTATCCTGTCATTAAACGACCAATGCCCTGTATTGTCGCATTTTTTCGCGCGTATCAAAAATTTGTGACGGGAGAATGGCTGGTTTTTCGTCAATTGTTGTGACGCTTTTATCATGAAGTATGAAATGTAGCGTAAAATGTGTGGATGTAAATTGGCGATGTTTGCTTTATGATGCCGGCCGATTTTCATCTTTTTACTGACTGCAGGAAACGTACACCATGCCAGTGTTACACAACCGCATTTCGAATGACTCGCTCAAAGCTAAAATGTTGGCGGAATCTGAGCCGCGCACCACGATTTCATTTTATAAATATTTCAACCTCGTTAATCCTCAGGATACGCGTGATGCGCTGTACCAACTGTTCACCGAGCTGAACGTTTTCGGGCGCGTATATCTGGCGCACGAAGGCATTAACGCACAAATCAGCGTGCCGCAAAGCAAGGTTGAGGCATTCCGTCAGCAGCTGTACGCGTTTGATCCTGCGTTTGCCGGGCTGCGACTTAACATTGCGCTGGACGATGACGGAAAATCGTTCTGGGTACTGCGCATGAAAGTCCGTGAACGTATTGTGGCAGATGGCATCGATGATCCTGCTTTTGATGCCAGCAACGTTGGTGATTACCTGAAGGCGGCAGAAGTGAACGCCATGCTTGACGATCCTGACGCGGTGTTTATCGATATGCGCAACCACTATGAGTATGAGGTGGGGCACTTCGAGAACGCCATGGAGATCCCGGCAGATACGTTCCGCGATCAGTTGCCGAAAGCCGTTGAAATGATGCAGGAACATAAAGATAAAAAAATCGTAATGTACTGCACGGGCGGTATTCGCTGTGAGAAGGCCAGCGCCTGGATGAAATACAACGGGTTCAGTAAAGTCTGGCACATTGAGGGCGGCATTATTGAATATGCCCGTAAAGCTCGAGAACAGGGACTTCCGGTACGCTTCATCGGTAAAAACTTTGTTTTTGATGAGCGGATGGGGGAGCGGATCTCCGAAGATGTTATCGCACATTGTCACCAGTGTGGTGTGGCGTGCGACAGCCATACCAACTGCAAAAATGACGGCTGCCATCTGCTGTTTATCCAGTGCCCGGCCTGCGCCGAGAAGTACAAAGGGTGCTGCAGCGATCTGTGTTGTGAAGAGAGTACGTTGCCTGAAGAGGAACAACGTCGCCGTCGCGCAGGTCGTGAGAATGGCAATAAAATTTTTAATAAGTCCCGTGGCCGTCTGAATACTAAACTGGGTATTCCGGACCCTGCGCAATAAAATGATGCCGGATGAGGGCTACAGCCTCATCCGGCTTCCATTTTGGCAGCATTGAGATGCTATTTCTGCTGAACACCTTCTACCGAGATGATTAAGTCTACTTCCTGTGAAGCAGGCCCCAGGTCGGTGGTGATGTTAAAGTCCTTCAGCTTAATCTTCCCTTGCGCTTCAAAGCCTGCACGGGTGCCGCCCCACGGATCGCCACCCTGACCAATAAGCTTCGCGTCCAGCGTGACCGGTTTGGTGACGCCGTTCAGCGTCAGATCCCCGGTAATATCCAGGTCGTTACCCGCTTTCTTCACGCTGGTGGAGGTGAAGGTCGCCTGCGGGAATTTGGCGACGTTAAGGAAATCTGCGCTGCGCAGATGCTTGTCACGCTCGGCATGATTAGTGTCAACGCTGTTGGTGTTAATGGTGACGTTCACTTTATCGGCGGCTGGATTTTTTTCATCGAAGGTAAACGATCCGTCGAAGTCTTTAAAGGTGCCGTACAGCCAGCTGTATCCCAGATGCTGAATACGAAAATTAACAAAGGCATGTTGTCCTTCTTTGTCGATTTTGTAATCTGCCGCGATGGCCGAACCGGTGGTAAACAGTAAAGATGCGAGAGTCAGTCCCAGCAGGTTTTTTTTCATTTTAAGCTCCATAGTCAGATGACGATTTTCCCAACATGCGATTAAGGGTATCGTCGTTGTCGATAAAGTGGTGTTTCAGGGCCATCAGCCCATGTAAAAGAGAGAGGACCACAACGCTCCAGGCAAGCCACAGGTGCAGACTCCCGGCGAGATCGGCCTGCGCCCCGGCATTGGCGAGCGTGGCGGGGATCTCAAACCAGCCAAAGACGCTGATGGGTTTGCCGTCTGCGGTCGAAATTAAATACCCACTGATGACAATGGAGAACAGCAGCAGATATAAACTGAGGTGGCCCAGGGCCGCAGCCAGACGAGTTAAGCGAGAATAGCTTTTCAATGCCGCAGGAGGAGGAGAGAACAGCCGCCAGACCACGCGAATCACCAGCCCCATCATCAGCAATACGCCGATGCTTTTATGCAGTTCAGGTGCCTGGTGGTACCAGCCATCGTAATAGCTGAGTGTGACCATCCATAAACCCAACGCAAACATGCCATACACGGCAAGCGCGACCAGCCAGTGTAAAACGGCTGACACCACACCATAGCGCTGTGGACTATTATTGAATTGCATAAATACACCGATAGATATTTCAGAAGTGAATGAAAATGGCCTGTAAAAGACATTAATGCAACTAATAAATAACAATAGTGATGATATTTATTCTTAATTCAATAAATTTGATGTGATGATGAGTTGATCATCAGGTGTTTAGAGAGAGATGGGCGGGTAGAGCCTGATGTGCGGTACTTTGTAGGGTTTCTGATTATTCAATTAATCACAATAAAAATTAAAGAAATCTCAATTGCTGTCAATTATTGTCAGCAGGCTAAGATCAGAAAAACATAATATATATTACATCCATGATTGCCAGCAGAGACCATAAAATAATGTAGAGCATAAAATGCTCGCGTATATTATTCACCAGATAGTCAACGATGCGGCGCATCACTATTATTCCTTCAATAAAATGGCCCCAGTGGCGAGGCCATATCATGGTTATAGTTTAAAACGGCTCAGTTTGAACGGTGTCAGGTCGAAGGCCGACGGCTTGTCCTGGGCAAAATCAGCCGCAATTTCCCCCAGTACCGAGGCAAACTTAAAGCCGTGACCGCTTAGCCCGGTAATAATAAGCGTATTATCATGTCCGGGTAGCGTATCAATAATAAAGTCTTCATCCGGAGAGTTATCGTAGGTGCACGACGCACCGTGCAGACAACATCCCACGCCGGGCAGAACAGAACGCAGGAACGGGAAAGCCTCTGAACCATCGCTGGCGACAGCGGCAAACGCTTTGCGCTCTTCGGCTGAGTGAATAACCTGCCCGCCGTTATGTTTACCAATCTTCAGTTCGTCGTTCTCGGCCGGGAAACCGTAATACTGATCGCCATTAGGCAATTCGCCGGTGAAGGCCGGGAAATTGTTTTTAACGCTGTAGCGCCCGTCAGCCTGATACCACGCGAACACTTTGCGCACTGGCTGTATCGGCAGTTCCGGTACTAATGCCTGCACCCAGGTGCCGGCACTCACCAGCGCTTTTTTCGCGTGATAGTCGCCGTCTGCGGTCTCAACCGTTACGCCATCATCATGATGGTGAATCGCGGTAACCGGGCATTTAAACAGCTGAGCGCAGCCTGCTTCCTCAGCCAGGCGAATCCAGGTCTTAATGGCCAACTCACTGCGCAGAAAACCTGAATCGGCCTCAAACAGGCCGATATAGTTTTCCGGGACACGAATTTCGGGCCAGCGGGCCATGATGGCAGCGGCATCCAACTGTTCAACGTTGAGCTGCCACTGTTTTGCGCTTTGCGCCACGTTAGATAAGAACGTGGAATCTGCCGGGCCGAGGTTGACAGCGCCAGAACGGACAAACACAGGTTCTTCATTATGCTGGGCGAGTTCATCCCACAATGTCTGCGCACGCAGGACCAACGGAACGTATTTTTCACCTTCGCCATAGGCATGACGAATTAAGCGTGTATCGCCGTGATGGCTACCCTGTTGGTGCGGCGGCATATGTGCATCGATCATCAGTACATTCAGACCGGCGCGCGTGGCATAGTATCCGGCGGCGGCGCCTACGGAACCGCTGCCAATAATGATTAAGTCGTATTTCATCCGCTTCTCTCTGCAATCGCGATAGTAGCAGGGTAAATAACTGACCCGCATTATTCAACTATCAAATAAGAAAGGCACCGTTAAGGTGCCTTTTGAAGGTTGGGTGCATCAGATTTAATGACGCTGATACTCATTAGCGGGGAAATCACCTGATTCAATTTTGGCGATTCCGGCTTCTAATATCGAAATAAATTGCCTGGCAACATCAGTGGTTAACCAGAGCGTTTGACCAACTTCAGTCCCATTTGGGTCTGGACGATTCGGGGTCTGGTAGTGCAAACGCAGCATCAGCGCATCATAGCTATCAACGGTGCTGATGTCCCATCCTACAAGCGGATGAGTCTGAATGACTTCATTATTCTTTTCCATCATGCCCCCTAATTCGTGTTACTAGACAACGGTTTTCGAGGTTCAATGCGTTTTTTTCTGAAGCAAGTTCAGTATATCAATAAATAAGGGTATTCACTGAAAATTTAAAGAGGACAAGGCATAATTTTTTTGTTTTAAGTGTTATCTGAACGATAAACCGGCATGTCATTCATATTTTTTTAGCATGTTGTGCAGTTATTTTGTGGTTTTGACTAAAAGATAATCAGCATGTAAATAAACATTAACTGTTTTGTTGAGAGAGATTGCTCGAAATCTTTATGATACGGGAAAATAAAAAAGCCGGGGCGACCCGGCAAAAAAACATCACTGCATATCATTTTTTATTCATTAATGAACCAGTCATCCGCGCTTTCCCATGTCTCTTGCAGGATCTCGCTGATGCGTTCTTTGTCCTCTTTTGTCGCGCCAATGACCGACAGATTGTTTGTGCCGGCATAACGAACGGTGACGTTACCGTCGTTATTCGGAAAATGATGGTGAATACGACGGGAGAGTTCACCTGCCAACGCGTCAATGGCGCCAGCAGGCAAAGGTGAAGTTTTGGCAATAGTGACTTCAATACGCATAATAGCCCCCTGTTGAATATACTGGTTATTTATACAGTTAACTTCGCCAGTTGACAACAGGTTGCGACATTTTTTTAGCGTTTCACTGACCAGCGTACTGTTTCACCGCCGAGGAAGGGCACCAGCGTGTCTCCCTCCAGCGCGATACTTTCCGGTATCTGCTGCTCTTCTTTAACCAGTTCAATAAAGGTGTCGTTAACCGGCAGTCCGTAGAAGCGAGGACCGTTAAGCGAGCAGAAGGCCTCGAAATGGGCCAGGGCGTTCATCTCTTCGAAGACGGTGGCATAACTGGCGAGTGCGGTAGGGGCATTAAAACACCCCGCGCAGCCGCAGCTGGATTCTTTACGATGACGCACATGCGGCGCCGAGTCAGTGCCGAGGAACGCCCGGCTGAAACCACTGGCGACCAGTTCACGCAGCGCCTGCTGGTGGATGTTTCGCTTGAGAATAGGCAGGCAATAAAGATGCGGACGAATGCCCCCGACCAGCATATGGTTACGGTTAAACATCAAATGCTGCGGGGTAATGGTCGCTGCCAGCAGATCATTGCCGTCACGCACGTAGTCGGCGGCGTCTTTAGTGGTGATATGTTCAAACACCACTTTCAGCGCGGTCAGACGCGACCGCAATGGCTCCATCACCGTGTCAATAAAGCGTGCTTCGCGATCGAATATATCGATTTCCGCGTGCGTGACTTCACCGTGCACCAGCAAAGGCATGCCGAGTTTTTCCATCCGTTCCAGAACCGGCATGATGGCATCAATAGAGGTCACGCCGTGAGTAGAGTTGGTGGTGGCGTTAGCCGGGTAGAGTTTGGCGGCGGTGAAAACACCTTCGTTGAACCCGCGCTCCAGTTCGTTGGGATCCAGCGTGTCCGTCAGATAGCAGGTCATTAACGGGGTGAAATCGTGTCCGGCAGGTACGGCGTCCAGTATACGCTGACGGTAAGCGATGGCTGCGTCAACAGTAGTGACGGGCGGTGCCAGGTTCGGCATGACAATTGCGCGTCCATAAATTTCACTGGTATAGGGCACGACAGTTTTCAACATGTCGCCATCGCGAAAGTGAAGATGCCAGTCGTCTGGGCGGCGGATCTTTAATACCTGGGATGGTGCAGTCATCAATATGCTCCGGCTGAGGATAGTCTTTTTTGCCGGAAACAAAGGATAAGCGGAAACGTTTTCGTTTGCACGAAAAAAAAGGGCGCTGATGCGCCCTTTGGTGTGTTAATCGGTGAACGGGATGATGATTTCACCCGGTTTTACTTCAATTCCTTTTGCCAGCTTTTTCGCCAGCGCTTCGCCTTCACTGCTGTCTTCACGCAGGACGTATGCCGGTTGCTGGTTGAAATAATTGCGCAGCGACTGGTTTAAATATGGCATCAGGGTTTGCAAAACCGACTGCATTTTTTCTGGTGTGACGGTCGCATCAACCACTTCCATCTCTTGCAGATAAATCGCGCCTTTTTCTTTATTGAACACCGGTAATGCTTTTAACTTCAGCTTCATTGTCGCTTTCTGGCTGCCAAATAGTGAGTTCATGTCCAGGTTGGCATCACCGGTCAGGGTCACTTTATTGGGTTCTTCACGACCGATCTGGCTGGTCAGATTGCTCAGCACGATGTGGGCTTCAGCAACGCCGGGCAAACCGATATCTTTCGAAAAATTATTATGCTTTGCCAGCGCCTGGTTAATTTCTTGCTCGCTTACCGTGTATTGTGTGAGTTGATTACAACCAACCAACAGGCCGCTGACAATGAGTGCAGCAGCAAAAAAAAACTTTTTCATGGGGTTCCTCAACATGATGCTTATGGCGTAATCGTGACACAAAGCAGCATCCAGTACCAGCGCCCCGGACACCAGCAGAAAAAACTGAAAAGGTGTCCGGGCTGAGGGTTACGCGTCAGGCATCAGGCTCCAGCATTCCACGCGTCGTGCGTTTGTGGCTGAACTGCCAGCCCAGCGGCAGGAAGGTGATAATGCCGATAACACCCAGCATCATCCACGGTAACTCGGGCTGCGACAGTGCCTTACCCATATCAAACAGCCAGCCGCCGCCGATGTAGCCTATGGCGCCGCCGATGGCGAGTCCCAGCCGACTAAAGCCCATATAGCTCCCCCGGGCCCGTGCGCTCGCCAGCGAGGCGCTGAGCGTTTCACGTGCTGGCTCAGCAATAATGGAGCCGATATAGAACGTGCAGATCAGGGTGAAGAGCTGCTGTAGGTTTCCGACCAACCCAATAGGCATCATGCTGAGTGACATGATTAACAGACCGGCCATCAGGCGGTGTTCAAGGCGAAAACGTTTTTCGCTCCAGCGGGCAATCGGGTAGAGCAACGTTAACGAGAGGCACGCCTCGATGGCATACATCCATTTGACGGCCGCTGGGGATCCTGCAATGTCGTTAACCATAATCGGCAGCATCAGCATCACCTGGACTGCCAGCATGTAGTAACCTGCCAGCGTCAGCACGTAAGTGACAAATCGCTTGTCACGCATCACGTGGTTCATCCCTTCACGCACCGGAATTTTCACTGTCGATAGTTTCCACGCAGGAAGCAACCAGGCGTTAAAGGCGGCGCACAGGATGAAGATAATGGCCCCGGTGGCGCAGACCAGCCTGAAGTCATACTGTAACAGCCAGCTTCCCAGTAATGCCCCAATGACCGCCCCGGCGCTGTCCTGCATCATCAGGATGGAGAAGAAGCGTCCGCGCTTTTCCGGGCGGATCAGTTTGACCACCAGCGCCGAACGGGGGGGATCGAACAGCGTGCCGCCCAGCCCGGAGAGAAAACAGGAAAACCACAGAAGCCAGGGTTCATGGGCGATTCCCATCGTCGCAAACCCGGCGGCGCGCATCAGCATGCCGGTGACAATCATCGGTTTTGCGCCAAAACGGTCGGCAATGGCCCCGCCAAAAATTCCCAAACCCTGCTGAATAAATTGACGTAACCCGAGCGCGATGCCGACCATCACGGCGGCCCAACCCATTTGGTCGACGAAACGAATCGAGATCAGCGGGAAGACGACGAAGAAGCCCAGCACGACCAGCATATTATCGATAAGCAGGAAATATTTACCCAGGTTCCTCGCCTGCGAGACTTGCGACATTTCCCCTCCAGGGAAAAACTCGTCACTCTGTTTAGAGTTTTAACGGTAAGCCTGTCTATTCTGCGGGGTTGTCTGACCTTTTCCCACCCTCGGCGGGACAATATTTTTTTATCAAAAGTCGGTCTTGATAGAGAGTTTTCATCAAAATGTGTGAATAATTCAAGAAATGGTGTTTTGCTCTTTTCATCGGGCATATTTGTACAGGTATAGTATCGCGAATAGCGTATTGAAAACGGTGCGGGAAGGAGTAGGTATAGAATGTTTGGCTATCGCAGTAACGTGCCAAAAGTGCGCTTAACCACGGACCGCCTGGTCGTGCGTTTAGTGCATGAGCGTGATGCCTGGCGTCTGGCAGATTATTACGCAGAGAATCGTCATTTCTTAAAGCCATGGGAGCCTATTCGCGATGAAAGCCACTGCTATCCCTCTGGCTGGCAGGCGCGTCTGAGTATGATCACCGAGTTTCATAAACAAGGCTCTGCCTATTACTTTGCGCTGCTCGACCCGGAAGAGAAAGAGATTATCGGTGTTGCAAATTTCTCCAACGTTGTGCGTGGATCGTTTCACGCCTGCTATCTCGGCTATTCCATTGCGCAAAAGTGGCAAGGGCAGGGATTGATGTATGAGGCATTGGTTGCAGCCATTCGCTATATGCAGCGTACGCAGCATATTCATCGCATTATGGCGAACTATATGCCACACAATAAACGTAGCGGCGATTTGCTGGCGCGGCTTGGATTTGAAAAAGAAGGTTATGCCAAAGACTATTTGCTGATAGATGGGCAGTGGCGCGATCATGTGCTGACGGCGTTAACAACATCAGAATGGACCCCCGGTCGCTAAGTTTCAGCTGTATTGGCTGATGAATGGAGAAGACGATGAAATATGAATTAACCGCTACCGAAGCACGCGTGATTGGCTGTTTGCTGGAAAAACAGGTGACTACGCCGGAACAATATCCGCTCTCCGTGAATGGTGTGGTGACCGCCTGCAACCAAAAAACTAATCGTGAACCGGTGATGAACCTGTCGGAATCGGAGGTGCAGGATCAGCTCGATAATCTGGTGAAACGCCATTTCTTGCGTACGGTGAGCGGATTCGGCAATCGTGTGACCAAGTACGAACAGCGCTTCTGCAATTCAGAGTTTGGTAACCTTAAGCTCAGCGCCGGTGAGGTGGCTTTGATCACCACGCTGTTACTGCGCGGTGCGCAGACGCCGGGCGAACTGCGTAGTCGCGCATCCCGCATGTATGAATTCAGCGATGTGGCGGAAGTGGAGTCAACGCTGGAACAGCTGGCCACCCGCGAAGATGGTCCTTACGTGGTCCGTCTGGCGCGTGAACCGGGAAAACGCGAAAGCCGCTATATGCATCTGTTCTGTGGCGACGTCGATCTGACGATGGTGACAACCGCCGATGAGCCTCAGGCGGCATCCAGCGATTTGCAGGCGCGCGTTGAGGTGCTGGAAAGCGAAGTCGCTGAGTTAAAACAGCGGCTCGAATCCTTGCTGGCGCATCTGGGAGAGTAACGTGAAAAAACTTCGTATCGGTGTCGTCGGGTTGGGCGGCATCGCGCAAAAAGCCTGGCTACCCGTGTTGGGCGCCGCTGCGGACTGGACGTTACAGGGGGCCTGGTCACCTTCGCGTGAGAAAGCAGAACGGATTTGTGCAGCCTGGCGCATGCCGTATGTTGATTCATTACAAAACCTGGCGGCAACCTGTGATGCGGTTTTCGTACACTCCAGTACTGCGACGCACCATGCGGTAGTCAGCGAATTGCTTCATGCCGGGGTCCACGTTTGCGTGGATAAACCGCTGGCGGAAAACCTGCGTGATGCGGAACAACTGGTGGAGCTGGCGGCGCGAAAAAAACTGACGTTGATGGTCGGATTTAACCGCCGGTTTGCGCCGCTGTATCGCGAGTTAAAGTCGCAGTTAAGCCAGCCGGCCTCCATCCGCATGGATAAGCATCGCAGCGATAGCGTCGGGCCACACGATCTGCGTTTTACGCTGCTGGATGACTATCTGCATGTGGTGGACACCGCGCTGTGGCTGGCAGGGGGAAAGGCACAGCTAAATAGCGGCACGCTGTTAACCAACGAGTCCGGAGCAATGCTGTATGCAGAACACCATTTCTGCGTCGACCGGCTGCAGATAACGACCAGTATGCATCGCCGTGCGGGCAGTCAGCGCGAGAGCGTGCAGGCGGTTATCGACGGTGGGTTAATTGATGTCACGGATATGCGTGAATGGCGTGAGGAGCGCGGACACGGTGTCGTTCAGCAACCGATACCCGGCTGGCAAACGACGCTGGAGCAGCGAGGCTTTACCGGATGTGCGCGCCATTTTATTGAATGCGTGCAAAATCAGACAGTTCCTGAGACAGCGGGTGAGCAGGCTATTCTGGCGCAGCGCGTGGTGGAAAAGCTGTGGCGGGATGCGATGGACGAATAACCCCCTGTAACATCTGGCGGTAGTAATTCAGCATAATCCAGGTACTATACCCAAAATAATTCGAGTTGCAGGCAGGCGGCAAGGGAGTGAATCCCGTTAGCTTACTCAGGTAAGTGATTCGGGTGAGCGAGCGCAGCCAACGCACATGCAGCTTGAAGTATGACGGGTATATATGCCCACTCAAAATAACACCTCTTTTCAACCATAGGCTGGCTTGTAGGCCTGATAAGACGCTGCGGCGTCGCCATCAGGCACAGTGACATTGCCGGATGGCGATGTTGGTTATACGGGGTTTTGCCTCAGAGTCTGGAATACAACATAGATGAATTTATTAAAGTCACTGGCAGCCGTCAGCTCAATGACGATGTTCTCACGCGTGCTGGGTTTTGCGCGTGATGCGATCGTCGCCAGAATCTTTGGTGCAGGGATGGCGACCGATGCCTTTTTTGTGGCATTCAAACTTCCTAACCTGCTGCGTCGAATTTTTGCTGAAGGCGCATTTTCTCAGGCATTTGTCCCTATTCTGGCTGAATACAAAAGTAAGCAGGGCGAAGACGCCACCCGCGTGTTTGTTTCCTACGTGTCTGGCTTGCTGACGCTGGCGTTGGCCGTTGTGACGGTTGCCGGGATGCTTGCCGCGCCGTGGGTGATCATGGTCACCGCGCCAGGCTTTGCCGATACTGCTGACAAATTTACGCTGACTACCCAGCTGTTGCAGATAACCTTTCCTTATATTCTGTTGATTTCGCTGGCCTCGTTGGCGGGTGCGATTCTGAATACCTGGAACCGTTTCTCTATTCCGGCGTTTGCGCCGACGTTTCTCAACATCAGCATGATCGGTTTTGCGCTGTTTGCCGCTCCGTATTTTAATCCGCCGGTGCTGGCGCTGGCGTGGGCCGTGACCGTCGGTGGTGTGCTGCAACTGGTATATCAACTTCCGCACTTGAAGAAAATTGGCATGCTGGTGCTGCCGCGCGTGAATTTTCGTGATGCGGGCGCGATGCGCGTAGTGAAGCAGATGGGGCCGGCGATCCTCGGCGTTTCCGTCAGCCAGATTTCCCTGATTATCAACACGATTTTCGCGTCATTTCTGGCTTCAGGTTCGGTTTCCTGGATGTACTACGCTGACCGTTTGATGGAGTTCCCGTCAGGTGTTCTGGGCGTCGCGCTGGGCACTATTCTGCTGCCCTCGCTGTCAAAAAGTTTTTCCAGCGGTAACCATGATGAATATTGTCGCCTGATGGACTGGGGTTTACGCCTGTGCTTCCTGCTTGCTTTGCCCAGTGCGGTGGCATTGGGGATCCTGGCAAAGCCGCTGACGGTTTCATTGTTCCAGTACGGTAAGTTTACCGCTTTTGATGCATCCATGACCCAGCGCGCGCTGGTAGCGTATTCGGTCGGTCTGATTGGCCTGATCGTGGTGAAAGTATTGGCCCCCGGATTTTATTCCCGTCAGGACATTAAAACGCCGGTGAAAATTGCCATCGTGACGCTGATTATGACCCAGGTGATGAACCTGGCATTTATCGGTCCGTTGAAACATGCCGGGCTGTCGCTGTCGATCGGTCTGGCGGCCTGTCTGAACGCCTCGCTGCTGTACTGGCAGTTGCGTAAACAGAAAATATTCACCCCACAGCCGGGTTGGGCCTGGTTCCTGGCGCGTCTGGTGATCTCTGTGCTGGTGATGTCTGCGGCGCTGGTGGGGATGCTGTACATTATGCCGGAGTGGTCTCAGGGGACGATGCTGTGGCGTCTGCTGCGCTTAATGGCGGTGGTGTTGGTCGGCATTACTGCTTACTTTGCCGCGCTGGCCGTGCTGGGCTTTAAAGTGAAAGAGTTTGTGCGCCGAACGGCATAATGAACATACTGCCGGATGAGGGGAGCACCTTATCCGGCCTGCAAAACACGCAGGCCTGAAAGCTACGAGCCGTCAGGCATTCGTCAAATTGAGAACTTCTTTCCGCCGCGATGGGCTGAAGATGTTTGGCCGTTAGCGCCATACAGCGTGGGTTCCTGATGCGGTTTAAGCACCTCGAGCGCCTGTTGATTGCGCTCGATTTGTCCTTCCAACAGCCAACCATTATGCTGGTTGAGATCGCGTAAATGCTGCGTTTTAGTGGTAATCGTCTGCCAGCGTTGGGCAATATCATCATTAGCGCTGCGCGTCGCGTCGTGCTCAAGACGTCGCTGCTGCTCCAGGTAATCCAGGGTTGCCAGCAAAGAACTTTTTTCTTCTGTAATACGCTGTAGCTGGCTACCGTGAATGTGGCCTGCGGAAAGTTGCTGCTGCTCAGCATCCATCACCGTTTTCAGGTCATTCAGGACAGTCGTCATCTGATCAAGTATTTCTGACAAACGCGTCATACTTTATTTACTCTGTAAGTAGCTCTGCGCCTCGCGGATCAGCGAGTCGGCAATTTTTCCGGTATCCATTTTCAACTCACCGTTACGGATGGCGGTTTTCAGTGCTTCAACGCGCTCCATATTGATGTCGTTGGTGCCGGGTTGCATCAGCTTTGCCTGCGCGTCGCTCAACATGACGCTAGTGCTGTTGGTCGTGGACGTTTTTTCCTTACGCGTTTTTTGGACCAACGTGTCGCTGGCTTCGCGCGGCTGGACAGTACTAACTGGCTTCAATGGTGAGGTACGATCAATACTCATTTTTTTTATCCTCATCGAGGGGTTACGCTATAGCGGCCCGCTTTAATCATTGGTTGATTATCTATCGGCATCCGCAAAAAAATCTTTAACCTATTATAGGTTAATAAGAATATTCCCATCAGAATCGACGACGCCGCTGACGACCTGGCCTGAAAGCATCCGTACCCTGGCGTTCTGGGCAACCGCCGCATTATTCAGCGCCTTACCTTCCGCATTC
Organism: Citrobacter sp. wls718; assembly: GCF_005280945.1. Classification (NCBI taxonomy): domain Bacteria; kingdom Pseudomonadati; phylum Pseudomonadota; class Gammaproteobacteria; order Enterobacterales; family Enterobacteriaceae; genus Citrobacter; species Citrobacter sp. wls718. The sequence continues at coordinate 49,457 of NZ_SZWV01000103.1, read as the reverse complement.
ACGCGAAAACCGTCTCCATTGGCGATAACCAGCACGCGCTGACCCGCTTTTATCCGCCATGCTTGACGCAGCATGGTGAGCTGGATCGGCTGGCCAGCGACCACATCACGCAGACTCACCGCTTCCTGCACCTGGTTAATGTCCAGCACGGTACGTGGCGGCAGTTGGTCCAGACGACCGCGTTTTAGCGTTACGCTGGCTGAGTTAAGCGCGCTTCCCCGGGCGATGGGGGCAGCGGCAACCACGTAGTCGCCCGTGGCCTGCACGTTCACCTGTAGGTAACGTTTTTCATTGCCGCATCTCGCCAGCACATTCACATTGCCCCATAACTTCGCGCTACCGGCCACGCTGAGTGCCGGTTGCTCACAGGCAGGCAGCAGGTTGGGTGGGGTCCGGAGGGTAACGACCACCTCGTCACTGAACCCTGCCAGTCGCTCGGAAAACCACGCCGTAAGCTGCGAATTCAGGTCTTGCGCCAGCGTCAGGGGGCTGAACAGCAGTGCGACCACCGCTATTCCGCGTTTGAACGTTTGCATCAATACCTCTCGCTTTTTCAGGCTGTGGCTGGATTTTACCTGTGTGACGCCGCCATCAACGCAACAAATAGCGACGCATTTTGCGCTTATTCCAGCGATAACGCGCGCGTAATGGGATTTAAGCTGTCGGCTGAATTTTGTCATTTGCGGAGGAGATATGCTCGATAAGCTCGACGCCGCCTTACGTTTTCAACAGGAAGCGCTGAATCTGCGCGCCCAACGCCAGGAAGTATTAGCGGCCAACATTGCCAACGCCGACACGCCGGGGTATCAGGCGCGCGACCTGGATTTCGCCAGTGAATTAAAAAAAGTCATGGTGCGTGGACGGGAAGAAACCGGCGGTGTCTCGTTGACGCTGACCTCTGCACAACATATTCCGGCCCAGACACTTTCTGCACCTTCGACTGAGTTGCTTTATCGCATTCCGGACCAACCGTCGCTGGATGGCAATACGGTGGATATGGACCGCGAGCGTACGCAGTTTGCCGATAACAGTCTGAAGTATCAGATGGGGCTCACCGCATTGGGTGGACAAATCAAGGGCATGATGACCGTGCTGCAAGGAGGGAACTAATTCGTGGCGTTGTTAAATATTTTTGATATCGCAGGTTCGGCGCTGACCGCGCAATCCCAGCGCCTGAACGTGGCGGCGAGCAATATGGCGAATGCGGACAGCGTGACGGGACCTGACGGTCAACCGTATCGCGCGAAGCAGGTTGTTTTTCAGGTTAACGCCGCGCCGGGTGCGGCTACCGGTGGCGTAAAAGTCGCTGATGTGATTGAGAGCCAGGCGCCGGACAAGCTGGTTTATGAACCGGGTAATCCGCTGGCCGATGCGAACGGTTACGTCAAAATGCCCAATGTGGATGTGGTCGGAGAGATGGTCAACACCATGTCAGCCTCACGCAGCTATCAGGCAAACGTCGAAGTGCTCAATACCGTAAAAAGTTTGATGCTTAAAACGCTGACGCTAGGCCAGTAAAGGAGCCGCACATGTCAATTTCGGTAAAAATGAATGACCCGAGCAGCACGGGCGTGAATGCAGCCAGTAACAACAGTTCACTGACGGGCAGCAATGCCGCCGATCTGCAAAGCAGCTTTCTGACGCTGTTAGTCGCGCAGCTGAAAAACCAGGATCCGACCAACCCCTTGCAAAACAACGAACTCACCACCCAGTTGGCGCAAATCAGTACCGTCAGCGGGATTGAGAAGCTGAATACTACGCTGGGGTCGATTTCTGGACAGATAGACAACAGTCAGTCGCTGCAGGCCAGTACCTTGATTGGTCATGGCGTGATGATTCCAGGTACCACGATCCTGACCGGGAAAGGGACGGAAGAGGGGGCGACCACCACCACGACACCGTTTGGCGTTGAGCTGCAGCAGCCAGCCGATAAGGTCACTGCCACCATTACCGATAAAGACGGCAAGGTCGTGCGCACGATCGATATTGGTGAGCTGAAGGCGGGGGTTCACACCTTCACCTGGGACGGCACCATGACGGATGGCACAGCGGCCCCAAGCGGTTCCTACAACGTGGCGATATCCGCCAGCAATGGGGGGACGCAGCTTGTGGCGCAGCCACTTCAGTTTGCGTTGGTGCAGGGGGTTATTCGCAGCAACGGCGGTAACACGCTGGACCTCGGCACCTATGGAACCACCACCCTCGACGAAGTACGGCAGATCATCTAAGCCTTCACACTTATCAGGAGTAAGTCATGGCCTTTTCTCAAGCGGTCAGCGGTCTGAACGCTGCAGCGACCAACCTCGATGTCATTGGTAACAACATCGCCAACTCCGCGACCTACGGGTTTAAATCCGGTACCGCTTCCTTTGCGGATATGTTTGCCGGTTCTAAAGTGGGCCTGGGCGTTAAAGTTGCGGGTATTACCCAGGACTTTACCGATGGCACTACCACCAACACCGGCCGTGGGCTGGACGTTGCCATTAGCCAGAACGGTTTCTTCCGTATGGTCGACAGCAATGGGTCTGTTTTCTTCAGCCGAAACGGTCAGTTCAAGCTCGATGAAAACCGTAATATCGTCAACATGCAGGGGCTGCAGTTGACGGGTTATCCGGCCACCGGCACACCGCCGACGGTACAGCAGGGCGCAAACCCGGCACCGATCACGATTCCGAATACGCTGATGGCGGCGAAATCCACGACCACCGCGTCTATGCAGATCAACCTGAACTCCACTGACAAGATTCCGGCGAATAAACCTTTTAGCGCAAGTGATGCGGACTCGTACAACAAAAAAGGCACCGTGACCGTATTTGATAGTCAGGGTAATGCCCATGACATGAATGTTTTTTATGTCAAAACGACGGATAACAAATGGGATGTTTACACCCAGGATGCCAGCGTGGCGGGCTCTCCCGCGACTAAAAATGCGGTGATGAACTTCAGCGCTAATGGCACGCTGGCCTCGGTGAATAACTATATTCCTGGGACCGTTCCGGTTGATCCGTTAAATCCTACAGGGCCAAAAATCCCTGTGGAAGGCCCCGCCAACGCCCAGCCGCAAATTCAGATAACCACCGGTGCTATCAATGGCGCGGTCCCTGCGGGTTTCTCTCTGAGTTTCCTCAATTCCATGCAGCAGAATACCGGCGCCAATAACATCGTTGCGACGAATCAGAACGGCTACAAACCGGGCGATCTGGTGAGCTACCAGATTAACGATGACGGCACGGTGGTGGGTAACTACTCCAACGAACAGAAGCAACTTCTGGGGCAGATCGTGCTGGCTAACTTTGCCAACAACGAAGGTCTGGCTTCTCAGGGCGATAACGTCTGGGCCGCGACACAGTCTTCTGGCGTCGCGCTGCTGGGCACCGCGGGCACCGGTAACTTCGGCAAGCTGACGAACGGCGCGCTGGAAGCATCGAACGTGGATTTGAGTAAAGAACTGGTGAACATGATCGTCGCCCAGCGTAACTATCAGTCGAACGCGCAGACCATCAAAACCCAGGATCAGATCCTCAACACGCTGGTCAACCTGCGCTAAGCGCTTGACGGGATGGCTTAATGGATCACGCAATTTATACCGCCATGGGCGCGGCCAGTCAGACGCTGAACCAACAGGCGGTGACGGCCAGCAACCTGGCAAACGCCTCAACGCCGGGTTTCCGCGCGCAGCTTAATGCGCTACGTGCGGTACCGGTTGAAGGGCTCTCTTTACCGACGCGTACGCTGGTGGTGGCCTCAACGCCAGGGGCTGATATGACGCCAGGTCAGATGGACTACACCTCCCGCCCGCTGGACGTTGCGCTGCAACAGGACGGTTGGCTGGCGGTGCAGACCGCTAACGGCAGTGAAGGGTACACCCGTAATGGCGCAATTCAGGTAAGCCCCACCGGTGAACTGACCATTCAGGGACACCCGGTGATTGGCGAAGCCGGGCCAATAGCGGTACCGGAAGGTTCAGAAATCACCATTGCTGCTGACGGGACGATTTCTGCGCTGAACCCAGGCGATCCGGCGAATACCGTGGCGCCTGTCGGGCGTCTGAAGCTGGTGAAGGCGACGGGAAGTGAAGTGCAGCGTGGTGATGACGGTATGTTCCGTCTGAGCGCGGCGGCACAGGCGACCCGTGGTCCGACGCTTCCGGCCGATCCCAGCATCCGCGTGATGTCGGGCGTGCTGGAGGGCAGTAACGTCAAACCGGTTGCCGCGATGAGCGACATGATCGCCAGCGCCCGTCGCTTCGAAATGCAGATGAAGATTATCAGTAGCGTGGATGATAACGCGGGTCGCGCCAACCAACTGCTGTCGATGAGTTAATACAGGACATTTTATGATCAGTTCATTATGGATCGCCAAAACCGGCTTGGATGCACAGCAAACCAACATGGATGTGATTGCCAACAACCTGGCAAACGTCAGCACCAATGGTTTCAAGCGTCAGCGTGCGGTGTTTGAAGATCTGTTGTACCAGACGATTCGTCAACCGGGCGCGCAGTCTTCTGAACAGACCGTACTGCCTTCGGGTTTGCAAATCGGTACCGGTGTGCGTCCGGTGGCGACCGAGCGTTTACACAGTCAGGGCAACCTGTCACAGACCAATAACAGCAAAGATGTGGCGATTAAAGGCCAGGGCTTTTTCCAGGTCATGTTGCCGGATGGTACTTCTGCTTATACGCGTGACGGCTCTTTCCAAGTGGATCAGAACGGCCAACTGGTGACGGCAGGCGGTTTTCAGGTTCAGCCAGCGATCACCATTCCAGCGAACTCGCTCAGCATCACTATCGGGCGTGATGGCATCGTCAGCGTAACCCAGCAAGGACAGGCGGCGCCGGTACAGGTAGGCCAGCTCAACCTGACCACCTTTATGAACGATACCGGCCTGGAAAGCATTGGTGAGAACCTGTACACCGAGACGCAATCTTCAGGTGCGCCGAACGAGAGCACGCCAGGGCTTAACGGTGCGGGTCTGCTGTATCAGGGCTATGTTGAAACCTCTAACGTCAATGTGGCGGAAGAGCTGGTGAATATGATCCAGGTTCAACGTGCTTACGAAATCAACAGCAAAGCGGTGTCGACTACCGATCAGATGCTGCAAAAACTGACGCAACTCTAACGTGTTGTCCGGTGGGGTGAAAACCTCACCGGCACACTGATGTAGAAGATGAAGGCAATGCGAAAAAACGCGCTTCACCCATACCCGATTACGGCCCTGCTGGTGGTGTCACTGACAGGATGTGCCTGGATCCCGGCCACGCCGCTGGTTCAGGGGGCGACCTCTGCCCAGCCGATACCTGGCCCAACGCCGGTGGCCAATGGATCAATTTTTCAGTCTGCGCAGCCAGTTAACTATGGCTACCAGCCGCTATTTGAAGACCGCCGTCCGCGCAATGTTGGCGATACGCTAACTATCGTATTGCAGGAAAACGTCAGTGCGAGCAAAAGCTCTTCTGCTAACGCCAGCCGTGATGGCAAAACAAACTTTGGTTTCGACACGGTGCCGCGCTACCTGCAGGGACTGTTTGGCAACGAGCGTGCTGACGTAGAAGCGTCCGGTGGGAACTCCTTTAACGGCAAAGGTGGCGCTAATGCCCGTAACACCTTTAGCGGTACGCTGACCGTGACCGTCGATCAGGTTCTGGTCAACGGCAATTTACACGTTGTGGGTGAAAAGCAGATCGCCATAAACCAGGGCACTGAATTTATCCGCTTCTCCGGGGTGGTTAACCCGCGCACCATCAGCGGCAGCAACTCTGTTCCGTCAACACAGGTGGCGGATGCACGTATTGAGTATGTCGGTAACGGCTATATCAACGAAGCGCAGAATATGGGCTGGTTGCAGCGTTTCTTCCTTAATTTGTCACCGATGTAAGCGAGGCTTTCTGTGTTTAAAACTCTTGTTGCAATGGTCCTGATGCTGGTAACTACATTGGCCCATGCCGATCGTATTCGCGATCTGACCAGCGTTCAGGGTGTGCGTGAAAACTCGCTGATTGGCTACGGGCTGGTGGTGGGGCTGGACGGCACGGGTGACCAGACCACCCAGACGCCGTTCACCACCCAAACGCTCAATAACATGCTCTCTCAACTGGGGATCACCGTGCCGACCGGCACCAATATGCAGTTGAAAAACGTGGCGGCGGTGATGGTGACTGCATCCTTTCCGGCGTTTGGACGTCAGGGACAAACCATTGACGTTGTGGTCTCTTCAATGGGTAATGCCAAAAGCCTGCGCGGCGGGACGCTGCTGATGACCCCGATGAAAGGGGTTGATAGCCAGGTGTATGCGCTGGCGCAGGGCAATATTTTAGTCGGCGGCGCCGGTGCTGCGGCGGGCGGCAGTAGCGTTCAGGTGAACCAACTCAATGGTGGGCGGATCACCAACGGGGCCACTATTGAACGCGAACTTCCTAGCCAGTTTGGTGGCGGAAACACCCTCAATCTGCAGCTGAATAATGAAGACTTCACCCTGGCACAGCAGATAACCGACACCATTAACCGTTCGCGTGGGTTTGGCAGCGCCACGGCGCTGGATGCGCGTACGATTCAGGTGCGTGTGCCGAGCGGCAATAGCTCGCAGGTGCGCTTCCTCGCTGATATCCAGAATATAGAAGTGAACGTAACGCCGCAGGATGCGAAGGTGATTATCAACTCCCGTACGGGATCGGTAGTGATGAACCGCGAAGTTACGTTGGACAGTTGCGCGGTCGCGCAGGGCAACTTGTCTATCACGGTGAATCGCCAGGCCAACGTCAGTCAGCCCGATACGCCGTTTGGCGGTGGGCAAACCGTGGTTACCCCGCAAACCCAAATCGATATGCGTCAAAGCGGCGGCTCATTGCAGAGCGTGCGCTCCAGCGCCAATCTGAACAATGTGGTTCGCGCCCTCAATGCGCTCGGTGCCACGCCAATGGATTTGATGTCAATTCTGCAATCCATGCAAAGTGCGGGTTGTTTACGCGCCAAACTGGAAATTATCTGATGATTGGCGACAGCAAACTGCTGACCAGCGCCGCCTGGGATGCGCAATCGCTGAACGAACTGAAAGCGAAGGCGGGTCAGGATCCGGCGGCAAATATCCGCCCGGTCGCCCGCCAGGTTGAAGGGATGTTTGTCCAGATGATGCTGAAAAGCATGCGTGAAGCGCTGCCAAAAGATGGCGTCTTTAGCAGCGACTCGACGCGCTTGTACACCAGCATGTATGACCAGCAGGTAGCCCAGCAGATGACAGTAGGCAAAGGTCTGGGGCTGGCTGAAATGATGGTTAAGCAGATGACCGAAGGCCAGGGGACGCCTGCGGATGATGCGCCGCAGGTACCGATGAAGTTTTCACTGGAAACGGTGACCAGCTATCAAAACCAGGCACTGACGCAGATGGTGCGTAAAGCGCTACCGAAAGCGACGGAAGGGAACGATGAACCGCTGTCGGGCGACAGTAAAGACTTCCTTGCTCAGCTATCGCTACCAGCAAAACTGGCGAGTCAACAAAGCGGGGTACCGCATCATCTGATCCTGGCACAGGCGGCGCTGGAATCCGGCTGGGGGCAACGCCAAATCCGCCGTGAGAACGGTGAGCCGAGCTTTAACATTTTCGGCGTGAAGGCTTCGGGGAGCTGGAAAGGGCCGACCACCGAAATCACCACTACCGAATATGAAAACGGTGAGGCGAAAAAAGTGAAAGCCCGATTCCGTGTCTATAGCTCGTACCTTGAGGCGCTGTCGGATTATGTCGGGCTGATATCGCGTAATCCGCGCTACGCCGCGGTAACCGGTGCGGCGACTGCCGAACAGGGTGCGCAGGCCTTGCAGAATGCAGGCTACGCCACCGATCCGCACTATGCGCGTAAATTAACCACCATGATCCAGCAGCTGAAGTCGATGAGCGAGAAAGTGAGTAAAACTTACAGTAGCAATCTCGACAATCTGTTTTAAATAACTCAAGTCTACCCATCCGCTGCCGATAATAACGAGTATTGAAGGATTACAAGGAACCTCCATGTCCAGCTTGATTAACAACGCCATGAGTGGTCTTAGCGCAGCGCAGGCCGCGTTGAACACAGCCAGTAATAACATCTCCAGCTATAACGTGGCAGGGTATACCCGCCAGACGACCATTATGGCGCAAGCAAACAGCACGCTGGGTGCGGGGGGCTGGGTTGGCAATGGCGTCTATGTTTCTGGCGTGCAGCGTGAGTATGATTCATTTATCAGTAATCAGTTACGCGCTGCGCAGAACCAAAGCAGCGGTCTGACAACGCGTTATGAGCAAATGTCGAAAATCGATAACCTGCTCGCCAGCAAGACCAGCTCTATTTCTACCTCGATGCAGGGCTTTTTCACCAGCTTACAAACGTTGGTCAGTAACGCAGAAGACCCGGCGGCGCGTCAGGCATTGATTGGCAAAGCAGACGGCTTAGTCAACCAGTTTAAAACCACCGATCAGTATCTGCGCGATCAGGATAAACAGGTTAATACCGCGATTTCCGCCAGTGTTGACCAGATCAATAACTACTCGAAGCAAATTGCCAGTCTCAACGATCAAATCTCTCGTCTGACCGGCGTCGGCGCGGGCGCTTCACCGAACGATCTGCTGGACCAGCGCGACCAGTTGGTGAGCGAATTAAACAAGATTGTCGGCGTTGAAGTCAGCGTTCAAGACGGCGGCACCTATAACGTCACCATGGCGAATGGCTATTCGCTGGTGCAGGGCAGTAGCGCACGTCAGCTTGCTGCCGTACCGTCCAGTGCCGATACCACCCGCACCACCGTGGCCTATGTCGATGGGGTTGCGGGTAATATTGAAATTCCAGAAAAACTGCTCAATACCGGCTCACTGGGTGGGTTGCTGACGTTTCGTTCTCAGGAACTGGACCAGACGCGTAATACGCTGGGCCAATTGGCACTGGCTTTTGCCGACGCCTTTAACACACAGCATAAAGCCGGTTTTGATACTGATGGTGTTGCGGGTAAGGATTTCTTTGCTATCGGCGATCCGTCGGTGACCAGTAATGCTAAAAACACCGGCAAAGCGGAGTTAACCGCTGAAGTTGATGATAGTTCGAAAGTGCAGGCGACTGACTATAAAGTTGTGTTTAACGGTGGCAAATGGCAAGTCACGCGCCTGGCGGATAATACGACGTTTGAAGCAAAACCGGATGCCAGCGGTAAACTGGATATTGATGGCCTGAAAGTGACGGTGACGAATAAACCAACCGGAGCTAACGATAATGACAGTTTTATTCTGAAGCCGGTTAGCGACGCCATCGTCAATATGAAAGTGATGGTGACCGACGAGTCAAAAATTGCCATGGCGTCAGAGAAAAAGACCGATCCTGCTGCGGAGACGGGCGCAAGCGACAACCGTAACGGTCAGAAACTGTTGGATCTACAAAATAAGGCCACCGTCGGGAATAAAACCTTCAACGATGCCTATGCCACGCTGGTAAGCGATGTCGGTAACAAAACCGCGACGCTGAAAACCAGCAGCACCACGCAAAACAACGTGGTCACGCAGCTCTCTAATCAGCAGCAGTCCATCTCCGGGGTGAATCTCGACGAAGAGTACGGCAATTTGCAGCGCTATCAGCAGTACTACCTGGCTAACGCCCAGGTGCTGCAAACCGCGAATGCGTTGTTTGATGCACTGATTAATATTCGCTAAGGGAGAGGGAATCAATGCGTATCAGTACCCAGATGATGTACCAGCAGAACATGCGTGGCATCACCAACTCTCAGGCGGAATGGATGAAATTCGGCGAGCAAATGTCGACGGGTAAACGGGTCATTAATCCGTCTGACGATCCGATTGCCGCCTCACAGGCCGTGGTGCTGTCTCAGGCTCAGGCACAAAACAGCCAGTACACGCTGGCGCGCTCTTTCGCCACGCAAAAAGTCTCACTGGAAGAAAACGTGTTGGGACAGGTAACGACGGCTATTCAGAGCGCGCAGGAAAAAATTGTCCATGCTGCTAACGGGACGTTAAGTGATGATGACCGTGCATCGTTGGCAACTGATTTACAGGGGATCCGCGATCAGCTGATGAACCTGGCGAACAGCACCGATGGCAACGGGCGCTATATTTTCGGTGGATATAAAACAGAAAGTGCACCATTTGCCCAGGCTGATGGTACCTATACTGGCGGAACCCAAAACGTGACCCAGCAGGTCGATGCTGCCCGTACCATGGTGATTGGCCATACCGGGGATAAAATATTTGCCGAATTGACCAGTAATGCGGTGCCGGAACCCGCGGGTGGAACCCAGGAAAAGAGCCTGTTCAAAATGCTGGATACCGCTATTGATGCCCTCAAAACGCCGGTTGCTGGGGATGATGTGGCAAAAGATAAAGCGGCAGCCGCTATTGATAAAACCAGCCGTGGCCTGAAGAACTCGCTTAATAACGTCCTGTCTGTGCGTGCTGAATTAGGCACACAGCTCAGTGAGTTGAGCTCGCTGGATTCACTGGGTACCGATCGCGCATTAGGGCAAACTCAGCAGATGAGTAACCTGGTGGATGTCGACTGGAACGCAGCGATTTCGTCCTATGTTATGCAGCAGGCTGCGCTGCAGGCATCCTATAAAGCGTTTACCGATATGCAGGGAATGTCGTTGTTCCAGTTAAATCGTTAACGCCTTTTTTTGAAACATATCATGAAACTGGATATGTTTGTCTGCCCGCGCCACTTACACCCCGGTGCGGGCATTTTTTTAGGCCGTTTTTGTCCGACTCACCACGGTGTTACCCGTCAGTCTGATCATCAGAGCAATCGCACCGCTGACGGTTGCCAACCCGACAACGCCTTGCCAGTTTGCCAGGGCGTAAACTTGGGTGCCGAGAACTGAACCCAGCGCCATGCCAATGAACACCAGGGTAAACAGCAGGGCGTTCAGGCGGCCCCGCGCCTGAGGCTCAAGGCTATAGACCAGATTCTGGTGAGCCACCAGGCTGGATTGTAGCCCAAGATCAAAGCCGACCGCAGAAAGGGCTATTAGCAGCCACTGTCCCTCAACCGGCAGGGCGGGCAGTAAAAACATCAGCGCGAAAGAAAGCGTCACTAATAATGCCCCCAGTTGCGTGACCTTTTCGCCGCCAACTCTGTCAGCAAGATGTCCAGCTAGCGGTGCGGCAAGCGCACCTGCTGCTCCTGCAATACCAAAACCCCCGGCTACTGCGCTGCCCATGTGATAATGCTCGGATAACATCACCGCCAGTGTTGACCAGAAGGCACTGAAGGCAATTGACAGGAATCCCTGTGCCAACGCCGCCCGGCGCAGTACAGGATACCGTTGCCAGAGTTTGGCCATTGAGAGCATTAACGACGGATAGCTCAGCGTGGAATTGGCCGCAAAGTGAGGCAGCATTTTCCACATCACCACAGTAATAATGGCAATACTGATGGCGGCGAGTTGATACATCTCGCGCCAGCCAAACGCTTCGCCCACCAGACCACTGACGGTGCGGGAGAGCAAAATGCCCAGCAACAGGCCGGTCATCACCGTACCGACCGTTTTTCCCTGTTTCCCCGCGGGGGCGAGTATAGCTGCTGCGGGAACGATGTCCTGCGCCATGGTTGCCGCCATTCCCATCAGCAAGCTAATCAACAGCAGTGAATGCAGTTGCCCGCTAAAGCTGCAGGCCAGAAGCAGCACGGCAAGTGAGATGCTTTTCAGCAAGATTAAAGTCCGGCGGTCATAGCGGTCGCCAAGCGGTAAGAGAAACAAAATCCCCAGCGCGTACCCGGCCTGGGTAAGCGTCGGCACCAGCCCCATACCGGTGAGACTTAAGGTCAGGTCCTGACCGATCAGCGGCAGAAGAGGCTGGGCATAGTAGATAGCCGCCACGCTGAAACCGGCGCCAAGTGCCAGTACAAAGATGACCCAACGGGAAAGTGCGGTAGATGTGTTCACAAATGATTCCTCAATCACAGGATGTACGGCTATTTTTATCTTTCGCTCATTGGCACGGTAGCGGGCGTGGTGGTAAAACAGTTATACGGTTGACGTATGATGAAAGTGGTTATCTTGAAAAATGAGCGTATAGACAGAGTGGAGCTGATGCGGACGTTTGTGCGCATCGTTGAGGCAGGATCGCTCTCTGCGGCGGCAAAACAGATGGGGACCACCCAGGCGACCGTCAGTCGGAGACTGCAATCCCTGGAAACGCTGCTGGGTGTGAAACTGATTTTACGCACCACCCACGCGATGAAATTGACCGATGACGGAGAGCGGGGATATCAGCATGCTAAGCATATTATCGATGCCTGGTTAGCGCTGGAAGATGGGCTGAATATCACGGAGGATGAACCCGTCGGTATGCTGCGGGTACGAGCGCCTCATGCGTTTGGTCAGCAACAACTGCTTGAACCGCTGCTGCAATTTCTGGCCCGTTATCCGCAGTTATCGGTGGAGTGGATGCTCAATGACAAAACGGTGGATTTCCTTAGCGACAATATTGATTGCGCGATCCGAGTGGGTGCGGAAGTTGATCCGGCAACGGTCTCCGTTCTGCTGGCCGAAGTGCCCCGAAGCATTGTGGCCAGCCCGGCATTGCTGGCGCAGTATGGCGATACTACGCATCCCGAACAGTTATCAACGCTGCCGTGGATTGCTGTAAACACGTTTTATCAGCATAGTGTGTCGCTGCGCCATCAACAGCGAAATGAACCCATCACGATAAATATCTCTCCCCGATTAAGCACGGACAGTATTTATGTTGCCAGAAATGCGGCTCTGGCAGGGCTGGGGGTAGCCATTGTGTCAAGCTGGATGGTGGAAGACGATATTGTTCACGGGCGTTTAGTCGAGCTATTCGCAGACTGGCCTGCGGCATCGCTGCCGGTGCATTTGGTGTATCCCTGGGCGCGTTATTATCCGGTCCGACTGCGTAAATTTCTGGCGCTGATGAAGGATGTGATGCCGCAGCTGACGGGAATGAAACAAATCGATAAGAAATAAAAAAGCCGACCCGAAGGTCGGCTTTGATGTTGATTACGGCTTACTCAACAGGCTGCGGGCGTGTGGCTGGGGCAGTAGCCTGATGCGTGGCGCTGTGACCGCCTGCGGCACCTTTGCCTTCGAAGTCGAAAGCAGGGCGCTGCCAGTCGCTCTGACGCGGCGCTTCTGGTTCGTAGTCCGGCGCAGGTGCGCGGGTCATCGGTGCGGTTGCGTGGCTGTGAACCGTTACGGGTACAGCGGCAACAGACGCAGGTTCTACCACAGCTTCAGCGACAACGACTGGTGCAACCGGTGCGACTTCTTCCTGCGTAACCGGGGCAATTGGCGCGGCCTCGATAACCGGTTCAGCAACGTCTGGCTGGGCGACAGCGACGTCAACCTGGACAGGTTCTTCGGTAATCGGTGCTTCTACCACGTTTGCTACGGGCTCAGCTTCAGCAACAACCTCTTCTGCAACCGGGACGTCAGCGTCAACGATGAACTGCGGTTGTTCCTCAACAGCCGTCTCGATAACCTCCGGATGTGTGGTTTCAACCGCCACAACCTGAGGTTCGACAACGACGGTTTCGGTGACTACCGGCGCTTCTGTGACCGCGACAGATGCCGCTACGGTTTCCACTGCTGGTGCAACGACCGCTGCAATGGTTTGCTGCTCGGCGATAACCGGCTGCACCTGGGCCACTTCCTGCTGATGCTGCTCTTCAACCTGCAGTTCCTGTGCACGGGCAACAGGGTAACGGATCCAGACTTTACCAGAGGCTAATTCTGGAGATGCACAGGCGACAGTAATCGGCATTGGCGACTGTGTCGGGTAACGTTCGTCACGATAGCGACGACGACGCTGTCCGCTTACGCGCAGATGGCGAGGCGAGCGGCGAGAACGACGCGGCATACCGTTGCTATCACGTGCATCGTTGTTATCACGCGCATCGTTGTTATCTTCATGCTCGGTAGTGACAACGGCAGGCAGGTCGACTTTCGCCAGTTCAGTTCGCTGGGCAACAGCGGCCTGAACCACAGGCTCAGCCACAACCGTTTCGGTAACCACGGCAGCGGTTACGGCTTCGGTTTCGACGGTTGCGCTATCGGTGTAACGAACCTTCTGGTTCAACTGACGCTGTTTACGGCGAGTCTGAGGCTGGCGAACGCGCTCTTCCTGATCCGTATCCTGTGCCGGTTGTTCAACCAGGTTCAGTTCTTTAACTTCCTGCGGTGCCTGACGCTTGTCGTCGTTACGACGGCGGTTGCGTTCACGACGCGGAGCCTGCTGCTCGTCACCTGACTTCGCTTTATCAGCAACATCGGTGGATTGCTGGCGGGTATCGCGCGCTTCGGCATTCTGCGGCTGGCGACGGTTACGGCGATTTTCATCGCGGTTTTCGCTGCTATCAGAACGTTCATTACGGTTGTCACGATCGCGGTTATCACGTTCGCCACGGTTATCGCGATTATCACGACGATCGTTACGATCGTTGCGGTCACGGCGATTGTTCTGACGAGGCTTACGACGATCCTGCTGGCGTTCAGAAGATTTCTCTTCCGCTTTCGGTGCTGGCTGCTCAACAGGCTTGGCTTCTTCATTGCCACCAAAGATGGACTTCAGTGCGCCGAGGAAACGACCAAACAAACCAGGCTGTTCGGATCCTGCTGCGACTGCGGCTGCTTTTGGTGCGGCAGCAACGGCTGTAACGGCAGGCTCCTGCAGAGCAGGTTCTGGCGGTACGTCTGGCATGGCGAAGGTCGCCAGCGCAGGCTGTTCCGGCTGTTTACGTTCGACGTACTCTTCTTCCGTCGGTAACGCCATCTCTTCTTCGTGCAGTTTCGGCAGCAGATAGCTCAGGGTCGATGTCTCTTCACCTTTGCGAACACGTAGAACAGAGTAGTGCGGTGTTTCCATTTGATCGTTGGGCACGATCACACAGCGTGCGCCGTTCTGTCGGGTTTCAATAGCATTGACCGCAGTACGTTTTTCGTTAAGCAGATAAGACGCAATCGGCACCGGGACAATCGCATGGACTTCCTGGGTGTTTTCCTTCAGCGCTTCTTCTTCAATCAGGCGCAGAATAGACAGCGACAGCGATTCGTTATCACGCACGGTACCTGTGCCGGAGCAACGCGGGCAGACGTGATGGCTGGATTCGCCCAATGACGGGCTCAGACGCTGACGGGACATCTCCAGCAAGCCGAAGCGAGAAATATGGCTAATCTGGATACGCGCACGGTCCTGACGAACGGCTTCACGCAGACGGTTCTCAACGGCACGTTGGTGACGAACCGGCGTCATGTCGATGAAGTCGATAACAATCAGGCCGCCGAGGTCACGAAGACGCAGCTGGCGAGCGATTTCATCGGCCGCTTCAAGGTTGGTATTAAATGCGGTCTCTTCGATATCGCCGCCGCGCGTGGCACGTGCGGAGTTGATATCAATTGCGGTCAGTGCTTCGGTGCTATCGATAACGATAGAACCCCCAGAAGGCAGGCGCACTTCACGCTGGAACGCAGACTCAATCTGAGACTCGATTTGATAGTGGCTGAACAGCGGGATTTCACCGGTGTAGAGCTTAATTTTGCTGCTGAAATCCGGACGACCCAACGCGGCGATGTGCTGACGCGCCATCTCCATGACTTTTGGGTTATCAATGAGGATTTCGCCGATATCCTGACGTAAATAGTCGCGGAATGCGCGAACGATGACATTACTTTCCTGATGGATCAGGAACGGAGCAGGGCGGCTGTCAGCGGCCTTTTTAATCGCTTCCCAGTGCTTCAGACGGAAACTCAGGTCCCACTGCAGCGCTTCTGCGGATTTACCAACACCCGCAGTGCGTACGATGAGCCCCATGCCATCAGGCAGTTCCAAGCTTGCCAGCGCTTCTTTGAGTTCTGTCCGGTCATCGCCTTCGATGCGACGAGAGATACCACCCGCACGCGGGTTGTTAGGCATCAGAACCAAATAACTACCCGCCAGGCTGATAAAGGTGGTCAGTGCAGCACCTTTGTTGCCGCGTTCTTCTTTATCAATCTGAACAATCACTTCCTGACCTTCGCGCAACACATCTTTAATGTTGGGACGGCCATGGGAGTTGTAGTTAGCGGGGAAGTATTCGCGGGCAATTTCTTTTAACGGGAGGAAACCGTGACGTTCAGCGCCATAATCAACAAAAGCGGCTTCCAGGCTCGGTTCAATACGGGTAATTTTACCTTTATAGATGTTGGCTTTTTTCTGCTCGTGTCCAGGACTTTCGATATCCAGATCGTACAGACGCTGCCCATCTACAAGGGCGACACGCAACTCTTCCTGCTGAGTCGCGTTAATTAACATTCTTTTCATCGTAACTTACTCATTATTCTTACATTGACGACTAAGCTGCGGGCAGAGTAATGCCTTTCCGGGTGTGAACCGATGGCCTCGTGTCTATTCGCGTCGCCAACCTCACGGTTATCGTCAGCTCAAAGAGGCGCAGAGTGTCGGTTGCCTGTATTTCATACGGAAACACAGCGCAATTATCAGGGGAACAGTCTGGGTGTTACTCTCCAGAAACGCTTCCATTATGCTCGTCGTCTTTCACGCTATCGGTGCGTTGGCTTCATCTACTCACCCCAGTCACTCACCGGAGTAAATTCTTGGGGGTTCCCAGACTTGCCGTCTTCCTACAACGCGAAATTCATAGAGCACTTACCGGTAAGGACTGCAACCCGCAGCCCGCTAACTGCCTGAAAGATCAATACGTCTTACGCCATTGCTGCGTTGATGATCGGTCGGGCAAAATTGGGTCATTCCGGAAAAGTTCTTGTTTTAACAAGATTCAACACGGAGACGACCTCATTATTCCACTGCTAACCTTGTTATAGCAAGATGACTTTTGCCATTTACCACCCGGTTACTCACAGTTTTTACACTTCCGTACAGTGATTGGTTTAATAACCACCAAATCGAAACTGTCAAACCTGTGTAATAGGGTATAGCAGTTAATATAAGCATAGAAAAATGTGTGGCGCGAATCTTGATGGCTATTTAAAATCGGCACCCATGAAAACAGAGACTCCAGCCGTAAAAATTGTTGCCATTACTGCCGACGAAGCAGGGCAACGCATCGACAACTTTCTGCGCACCCAGCTCAAAGGCGTGCCAAAAAGTATGATTTATCGCATTTTGCGTAAGGGCGAAGTGCGTGTGAATAAAAAACGCATCAAACCCGAGTACAAGCTCGAAGACGGAGATATTGTGCGTATTCCGCCAGTGCGTGTCGCTGAGCGCGAAGAAGAAGCTATTTCACCGCATCTGCAGAAGGTCGCCGCGCTGGCCGATGTTATTCTGTATGAAGATGACCATATTCTGGTGCTCAACAAACCGTCAGGCACGGCCGTGCATGGCGGCAGTGGATTAAGCTTTGGGGTAATTGAAGGTCTGCGAGCGTTACGCCCGGAGGCACGTTTCCTTGAATTGGTGCATCGCCTCGACCGTGACACGTCTGGCGTGCTGTTGGTTGCCAAAAAACGTTCCGCACTGCGTTCGCTGCATGAACAGTTGCGCGAAAAGGGAATGCAAAAAGATTACCTGGCGCTGGTAAGAGGTCAGTGGCAGTCGCATGTCAAAACCGTACAGGCGCCGCTGTTAAAGAATATTCTGCAAAGCGGTGAGCGAATCGTGCGGGTAAATCAGGAAGGTAAACCGTCGGAGACGCGATTTAAAGTAGAAGAGCGCTATGCGTTTTCCACGCTTGTGCGCTGTAGTCCGGTAACCGGGCGGACCCATCAGATTCGCGTGCATACCCAGTATGCTGGACATCCTATTGCTTTTGACGATCGCTATGGCGACCGTGAGTTCGACAAGCAGTTGGCCGGTACGGGGCTGAACCGACTGTTTCTGCACGCCGCAGCATTGAAGTTTACCCATCCGGGGACCGGTGAGGTCATGCGTGTTGAAGCCCCGATGGATAATCAGCTAAAACGCTGCCTTGAGGTATTACGCAGCAAAGCCTGATGCGCGTTGCTTATCAGGCCTACCATTGCGTTATGCGCCATAGGCCTGATAAGACGCACCGCGTCGCCATCAGGAAGATTAATCAGGCTTTCAGCGGATTCATCTCTTCCCTGCGTAGCATCTGACACAACGCAATCAGCGGCAGGCCAACCAACGTATTAGGATCGCGGCCCTCCAGACGCTCAAAGAGCGCAATACCTAATCCTTCGCTTTTAAAACTGCCGGCACAATGTAACGGACGTTCTTTGCGTACGTAATCGTCAATTTCCGTCTCGCTTAAATGACGGAAATGAACATCGAACGGTTCGACTTCGGTTTGTAAATGTCCGTTTGCAGAATTATACAGCGCCAGTCCGGTGTAAAACGTCACAATATTGCCGCTGGCTTTGGTTAATTGTTGTCTGGCCTTTTCTTCTGTTAACGGTTTTCCGGTTATTTCTCCATCAAGTACACAGATTTGATCGGATCCAATAATGAGGTGTGATGTGTAGCGGTGGGCAAGAGATTGCGCTTTTTCCTGGGCCAGACGTAACACCAAATGCCGAGGTGTTTCGCCAGGCTGCGGTGTTTCATCAACCTCAGGTGCTGCACATTCGAACGGGATGGCCAGTTTTTCAAGCAAGGCGCGACGCCAGGGAGAGGTAGACGCAAGAATGAGTTGAGGCATATTTTTTCCCTCGCATATAGCGTAATGATGAGAGCCATTTTAAACTAGGGCTCTCGACCTTCAAGTTGGCTGCTATGGCCAGACTTGAGTGATTTTAAGTCGATGACCCGCAATGTGTGCGAATTATTGGCAAAAGGCAACCTCAGGCTGCCTTTTTCTTTGACTCTATGACGTTACAAAGTTAATATGCGCGCCCTATGCAAAAGGTAAAATTACCCCTGACTCTTGATCCGGTTCGTACGGCTCAAAAACGCCTCGATTATGAAGGTATCTATACTTCTGATCTGTTAGAGCGCGTCACCGATTTTGTAGTCAGTGTGGACAGTGATGTGGAATGCTCCATGTCGTTCGCGATCGATAACCAACGTCTTGCCGTTATTACCGGTGATGCGAAGGTCTCGGTTACGCTCGCATGCCAGCGTTGCGGGAAACCGTTCCCACTCCATGTCCACACAACATATTGTTTTAGTCCTGTCCGTTCTGACGAGCAGGCTGAAGCACTGCCGGAAGCGTATGAACCGATTGAGGTTAACGAATTCGGTGAAATCGATCTGCTTGCAATGGTTGAAGATGAGATTATCCTCTCCTTGCCGGTAGTTCCGGTGCATGATTCTGAACACTGTGAAGTGTCCGAGGCGGACATGGTCTTTGGTGAATTGCCTGATGAAGCGCAAAAACCAAATCCATTTGCCGTATTAGCCAGCTTAAAGCGTAAGTAATTGAGGAGTAAGGTCCATGGCCGTACAACAGAATAAACCAACCCGTTCCAAACGTGGCATGCGTCGTTCTCATGACGCTCTGACCGCAGTCACCAGCCTGTCTGTAGACAAAACTTCTGGTGAACAACACCTGCGTCACCACATCACTGCCGATGGTTTCTACCGCGGCCGTAAGGTAATCGCTAAGTAATCACGCATGGCTCAATGAATTTCCCACCTCGGTGAGAAAGACAAAGAGAACCAGCGTGATGAAGCTTAGTGAGGCTTTCCCCGGGTAACTGGGGAAACACCTAGCCGAGCAGCGACGATACCTTGACACGTCTAACCCTGGCGTTAGATGTCATGGGGGGTGATTTTGGCCCTACCGTGACAGTGCCTGCAGCACTGCAGGCACTGAATTCTAATTCGCAACTCACACTTCTTTTAGTCGGGGATCCCGATACAATCACGCCATTACTTGCCAAAGCTGACTTCGAACAACGTTCACGTCTGCAGATTATCCCTGCTCAGTCAGTTATTGCCAGTGATGCCCGGCCCTCGCAGGCTATCCGCGCCAGTCGTGGTAGCTCTATGCGTGTTGCCCTGGAGCTCGTGAAAGAAGGTCGTGCAGAAGCCTGTGTGAGCGCCGGTAATACGGGCGCGCTAATGGGACTGGCGAAGTTATTACTCAAACCCCTTGAGGGGATTGAGCGACCTGCGTTGGTGACGGTGTTGCCGCATCAGCAGAAGGGCAAAACGGTGGTGCTGGATCTCGGCGCTAACGTTGATTGCGACAGTACGATGTTGGTGCAATTTGCCGTCATGGGTTCCGTGCTGGCAGAAGAGGTGGTTGGGATTGCCAGCCCTCGCGTTGCATTGCTTAATATCGGTGAAGAAGAAACTAAGGGTCTCGACAGTATTCGGGATGCTTCTGCTGTGCTAAAAACAATCCCTTCCATTAACTATATCGGCTATCTTGAAGCCAATGAGTTGTTGACTGGCAAAACCGATGTGTTGGTTTGTGACGGCTTTACAGGCAATGTCACATTAAAGACGATGGAAGGTGTTGTAAGAATGTTCCTTTCACTGCTGAAATCTCAGGGTGAGGGCAAAAAACGGTCGTGGTGGCTGCTGTTATTAAAACGTTGGTTACAAAAAAGCCTAACGAGGCGATTCAGTCACCTCAACCCCGACCAGTATAATGGCGCCTGTCTGTTAGGATTGCGCGGCACAGTGATAAAAAGTCATGGTGCGGCCAATCAGCGAGCATTTGAAGTCGCGATTGAACAGGCAGTGCAGGCGGTGCAGCGACAAGTTCCTCAGCGAATTGCCGCTCGCCTGGAATCTGTATACCCAGCTGGATTCGAACTGCTGGATGGTGGCGAAACGACACGCTCGCGGGCGCGCAGATGATAGTGCGGTCGAGAGCGTAGCCTACCTACCCGTGATTTGTTCGTAGCGGTATATAACCAAAAAGTGACTGAGCGTACATGTATACGAAGATTATTGGTACTGGCAGCTATCTGCCTGAACAAGTGCGTACTAACGCCGATTTGGAAAAAATGGTCGAGACATCTGATGAGTGGATTGTCACTCGTACAGGTATCCGTGAACGCCATATTGCCGCGCCCAATGAAACCGTTGCGACGATGGGCTTTGCCGCCGCAAACCGCGCACTTGAAATGGCTGGCATCGATAAAGATCAAATTGGTCTGATTGTGGTTGCGACCACATCATCAACGCACGCTTTTCCGAGTGCGGCGTGCCAGATCCAAAGTATGCTGGAAATTAAAGGCTGCCCGGCGTTTGACGTCGCGGCTGCCTGCGCCGGTTTTACTTATGCCCTGAGCGTGGCTGACCTGTACGTTAAGTCCGGCGCAGTGAAGCACGCGCTGGTGATCGGGTCTGATGTGCTGGCGCGTACTTGTGATCCGACCGATCGCGGGACGATCATTATTTTTGGTGATGGTGCTGGCGCGGTGGTACTGAGTGCCTCAGAAGAGCCAGGCATTCTCTCCACACATTTGCATGCTGATGGTCGCTATGGCGAACTGTTGACACTGCCGAATGCCGATCGTGTGAATCCGGAGAACCCGATTCATCTGACCATGGCGGGTAACGAAGTCTTTAAAGTGGCGGTTACCGAGCTTGCACACATCGTTGATGAAACGCTGGCAGCGAATAATCTCGACCGTTCTGCCCTGGACTGGTTGGTACCGCACCAGGCAAACTTGCGCATTATCAGCGCGACGGCGAAAAAGCTGGGCATGTCGATGGATAATGTCGTGGTTACGCTGGACAGACATGGCAATACGTCAGCCGCTTCCGTTCCATGTGCGTTGGACGAAGCCGTCCGCGACGGGCGAATTAAAGCCGGTCAGCTGATATTGCTTGAGGCCTTCGGGGGTGGATTCACCTGGGGCTCGGCGCTGGTTCGTTTCTAGTATAAGGATTTTAACATGACGCAATTTGCATTTGTGTTCCCGGGTCAGGGATCTCAAACCGTTGGGATGTTGTCTGAAATGGCTGCAGCCTACCCCATTGTTGAAGAAACTTTTGCTGAAGCTTCAGCTGCGCTGGGCTATGATCTGTGGGCACTTACCCAGCAGGGACCAGCAGAAGAACTGAATAAAACCTGGCAAACGCAGCCAGCGCTGTTAACGGCCTCTGTTGCATTGTACCGCGTGTGGCAGCAGCAGGGTGGCGCAACGCCTGCGCTGATGGCCGGGCATAGCTTGGGTGAATACTCTGCGTTGGTATGCGCGGGTGTCATCAACTTTGCTGATGCCGTACGCCTGGTTGAACTGCGTGGCAAATTCATGCAGGAAGCGGTGCCGGAAGGTACGGGCGGCATGTCTGCTATCATCGGCCTGGACGATGCGTCCATCGCGAAAGCCTGTGAAGAGTCAGCAGAAGGTCAGGTTGTATCACCGGTTAACTTTAACTCACCGGGCCAGGTGGTGATTGCCGGGCATAAAGAAGCCGTAGAACGTGCAGGTGCAGCATGTAAAGCTGCAGGTGCGAAACGTGCTCTGCCGCTGCCGGTTAGCGTGCCGTCTCACTGCGCGTTGATGAAACCAGCAGCAGAAAAACTGGCCGTTGAACTGCAGAAGATCACTTTTAATGCACCGACCGTTCCGGTTGTGAATAATGTCGATGTGAAGTGCGAAACCCACGCAGACGCGATCCGCGATGCGCTGGTTCGCCAACTGTACAGCCCGGTTCAGTGGACCAAAACCGTCGAGTTTATGGCGTCCCAGGGCGTAGAGCATCTGTATGAAGTGGGGCCGGGTAAAGTCCTCACGGGTCTGACAAAACGTATTGTTGATACCCTGACTGCTTCGGCATTGAATGAGCCGGCGGCGCTGACTGCGGCGCTTGCGCAATAAAAGAGGAAAACCATGAGTTTTGAAGGAAAGATCGCGCTGGTTACCGGTGCAAGCCGTGGCATTGGCCGCGCAATTGCTGAAACACTCGTTGCCCGTGGCGCGAAAGTGATCGGCACTGCAACCAGCGAAAGCGGTGCGCAGGCCATTAGCGATTACTTAGGTGCAAATGGTAAAGGTCTGGTGTTGAATGTGACCGATCCTGCATCTATCGAATCTGTTCTGGGAAATATTCGCGCAGAATTTGGGGAAGTCGATATTCTGGTTAATAATGCCGGGATTACTCGTGATAACCTGTTAATGCGCATGAAAGATGACGAGTGGAACGATATCATCGAAACCAACCTGTCATCTGTTTTCCGTCTGTCAAAAGCGGTAATGCGCGCTATGATGAAAAAGCGTCATGGTCGTATTATCACTATTGGTTCTGTGGTTGGTACCATGGGAAATGCGGGTCAGGCCAACTACGCTGCGGCGAAAGCGGGTTTGATCGGCTTCAGTAAATCACTGGCGCGTGAAGTTGCGTCTCGTGGCATTACTGTAAACGTTGTTGCTCCGGGCTTTATTGAAACGGACATGACGCGTGCGCTGACTGATGAGCAGCGTGCGGGTACGCTGGCGGCAGTTCCTGCGGGGCGCCTTGGCTCCCCAAATGAAATCGCCAATGCGGTTGCATTTTTAGCTTCTGACGAAGCAAGTTACATCACAGGTGAGACTTTGCATGTCAACGGCGGGATGTACATGGTTTAACCACGAGATAAAAAAATTTGCGTTATTAGGGTGAATGCCCTCAAAATAACGCAAAATCGTGGTAAGACCTGCCGGGATTTAGTTGCAAATTTTTCAACATTTTATACACTACGAAAACCATCGCGAAAGCGAGTTTTGATAGGAAATTTAAGAGTATGAGCACTATCGAAGAACGCGTTAAGAAAATTATCGGCGAACAGCTGGGCGTTAAGCAGGAAGAAGTAACCAACAATGCTTCCTTCGTTGAAGACCTGGGCGCAGATTCTCTTGACACCGTTGAGCTGGTAATGGCTCTGGAAGAAGAGTTTGATACTGAGATTCCGGACGAAGAAGCTGAGAAAATCACTACCGTTCAGGCTGCCATTGATTACATCAACGGTCACCAGGCGTAAGTGAACATCTCCAGGCGGTCATTCGACCGCCTGAGTTTTATCTTTTTATCCCACTTGAATTATTTTCCCTCCCTGGAGGACAACCGTGTCTAAGCGTCGTGTAGTTGTGACCGGACTGGGCATGTTGTCTCCTGTCGGCAATACCGTAGAGTCTACCTGGAAAGCTCTCCTTGCCGGTCAGAGTGGCATCAGCCTGATCGACCATTTCGATACTAGCGCCTATGCAACGAAATTTGCTGGCTTAGTAAAGGATTTTAACTGTGATGACATTATCTCGCGCAAAGAACAGCGCAAGATGGATGCCTTCATTCAATATGGAATTGTCGCTGGCGTTCAGGCCATGCAGGATTCTGGTCTCGAAATTACGGAAGAGAACGCTCACCGTGTTGGCGCCGCTATTGGCTCCGGTATTGGTGGTCTCGGTCTTATCGAAGAAAACCATACCTCGCTGGTAAACGGTGGACCACGTAAGATCAGTCCATTCTTCGTTCCGTCGACGATTGTTAACATGGTGGCCGGTCACTTGACCATCATGTACGGCCTGCAAGGGCCAAGCATCTCCATCGCTACCGCCTGCACTTCAGGCGTGCATAACATCGGTCATGCCGCGCGTATCATTGCATACGGCGACGCAGACGCGATGGTTGCGGGTGGTGCTGAAAAAGCCAGTACACCGCTGGGTGTGGGTGGTTTTGGCGCAGCACGTGCGCTGTCTACGCGTAATGATAACCCGCAAGCGGCAAGCCGTCCGTGGGACAAAGAGCGTGACGGTTTTGTGCTGGGCGACGGCGCTGGTATGGTGGTACTGGAAGAGTACGAGCATGCAAAAGCGCGTGGTGCAAAAATTTACGCTGAAGTGGTCGGTTTTGGGATGAGCAGCGATGCTTACCATATGACTTCGCCGCCGGAAAACGGCGCGGGTGCTGCACTGGCGATGGTCAACGCATTACGTGACGCGGCTATCGAACCCGGTCAGATTGCCTATGTCAACGCACATGGCACGTCTACACCAGCAGGCGATAAAGCGGAAACTCAGGCAGTGAAATCCGTCTTTGGTGATGCGGCACGTAGCGTGATGGTCAGTTCGACCAAATCCATGACCGGACACCTGTTGGGTGCGGCGGGCGCGGTAGAGTCTATTTTCTCTATTCTGGCGCTGCGCGATCAGGCGGTTCCACCAACCATCAACCTGGATAACCCGGATGAAGGTTGTGACCTGGACTTTGTTCCGCACGAAGCACGTCAGGTCAGCGGCATGGAATATGCTCTTTGTAACTCCTTCGGCTTTGGTGGTACTAACGGTTCGGTGATCTTTAAAAAGATCTAAGTCCCGCAGGTAACTTACCTGGCGTCATAAAAAAGGTCCGCTTGCGGGCCTTTTTTTATTCGATTTTTCGACCTTGTCCTGGCTTTGGCATCCTGCCAAACTAGCGGACCACGAATAAGGAGCCACCATGTTCTTAATTAATGGCCGTGAGCAGGGCGCGTTGGTTGCAAGCGATCGTGCGACGCAGTTTGGTGACGGATGTTTTACCACTGCGCGAATTGTCGATGGTAATGTGTGTTTTCTTTCGGCGCATCTCCAGCGTTTAGACGACGCATGCAAAAAATTGCTGATCCCCTTCGATAAGTGGTCAGAACTGCAAGATGAAATGCAAATGCTGGCGGTCGGGCATACACGTGGTGTACTGAAAGTGATCATCAGTCGTGGTAGCGGGGGCAGGGGCTATAGTGGCGCGAACTGTCATTCGCCTACGCGTATTCTCTCTACTTCTGCCTTTCCCACACATTACGCTTGTTGGCAGAACGATGGGATTGTTCTGGCTGTAAGTCCTGTGCGTCTGGGGCGCAATCCGATGCTTGCCGGAATTAAACACTTGAACCGACTGGAGCAGGTGCTGATTCGTTCTCATCTTGAGCAGACAGACGCCGATGAAGCGCTGGTTCTTGACAGTGAGGGATGGGTTACGGAATGCTGTGCGGCTAATGTGTTCTGGCGTAAAGACGATGTCGTTTATACTCCTCGACTGGATCAGGCTGGCGTGAACGGCATTATGCGACAATTCTGTATGCGGATGCTGGCACAATCACCGTTCAAGATTGTCGACGTGTATGCGCGGGAAGAGGACGTGATGCAGGCGGATGAGATGGTTGTCTGTAATGCATTAATGCCGGTGGTTCCTGTGCGTGCCTGTGGTGACAGGATGTTGTCTTCACGTTTGTTATTCGATTTTTTAGCCCCACTTTGTGAGCACCCAAATTAGTCATGAAAAAATTGTTACGCGTTGTTGTTTTATTGCTGGTTGTGCTGGGCATTGCCACGGGTGTGGGAATGTGGAAAGTTCGCCATCTGGCGGACAGTAAATTATTGATTAAAGATGAAACGATTTTTACGCTGAAAGCGGGCACGGGTCGTCTGGCTCTGGGTGAGCAGCTGTATGCAGATAAGGTGATTAATCGTCCACGCGTATTCCAGTGGTTACTGCGTATTGAACCCGACCTTTCGCATTTTAAAGCCGGGACCTACCGGTTGACGCCTGATATGACTGTACGGGAAATGTTGCAACTGCTGGAAAGCGGAAAAGAAGCACAGTTCCCATTACGTCTGGTTGAGGGCATGCGCCTGAGTGATTACCTTAAACAGCTGCGCGATGCGCCCTATATCAAGCACACATTGAGCGACGACAACTACGCTACCGTTGCCGAGGCGCTGAAGCTGGAGAACCCGGAATGGGTGGAAGGCTGGTTCTGGCCGGATACCTGGATGTATACCGCCAACACCTCGGATGTGGCGCTGCTGAAGCGTGCGCACCAGAAAATGGTCAAAGCTGTTGATACTGCCTGGGAAGGGCGTGCCGAAGGTCTACCGTATACCGACAAAAATCAGCTGGTGACCATGGCCTCTATTATTGAAAAAGAAACCGCTGTCGCCAGCGAGCGCGATCAGGTGGCCTCGGTGTTTATAAACCGTTTACGTATTGGCATGCGCTTACAGACCGATCCGACCGTGATTTACGGGATGGGCACACGGTATAATGGTAAATTGTCGCGCGCCGACCTGGAAACGCCGACTGCGTATAACACCTACACCATTACCGGGCTGCCGCCAGGCCCGATTGCTATGCCGGGCGAAGCCTCATTGCAGGCCGCCGCGCATCCGGCAAAAACACCGTATCTCTATTTCGTGGCTGACGGTAAAGGTGGTCACACGTTTAATACCAATCTTGCCAGCCACAACCGATCTGTGCAGGATTATCTGAAAGTGCTTAAGGAAAAAAATGGGCAGTAATTATATCGTCATCGAGGGCCTGGAAGGCGCCGGAAAAACTACCGCGCGGGATGTAGTGGTGGAGACACTTGAGCAACTCGGTATCCGCGACATGGTGTTTACCCGCGAGCCAGGTGGGACCCAGCTGGCAGAGAAATTAAGAAGCCTGGTGCTGGACATCAAGTCGGTCGGTGACGAAGTGATTACCGATAAAGCGGAAGTGCTGATGTTCTACGCCGCACGTGTTCAGCTGGTCGAAACCGTCATTAAGCCTGCGTTGGCAAAAGGTGCCTGGGTGATTGGCGACCGTCACGATCTGTCGACCCAGGCCTATCAGGGCGGTGGCCGTGGCATCGACCAAACGATGCTGGCCACTCTGCGTGATGCGGTACTCGGTGATTTTCGCCCGGACCTGACGCTCTATCTGGATGTGACGCCTGAAGTGGGTTTAAAGCGTGCCCGTGCTCGTGGTGAGCTGGACCGCATTGAACAGGAGTCTTTTGACTTCTTTAATCGCACCCGTGCCCGCTATCTGGAACTGGCGGCGATAGATCCCAGTATCCGTACCATAGATGCCACGCAGCCGCTTGAAGCTGTCATGAATGATATCCGTAGCACCATTACCCACTGGGTACAGGAGCAGGGCGCATGAAATGGTATCCATGGTTACGACCCGATTTTGAAAAACTTGTCGCCAGTTACCAGGCGGGTCGCGGTCACCATGCGTTACTGATTCAGGCGTTACCCGGTATGGGTGACGACGCGCTGATTTACGCCCTGAGTCGCTATCTGATGTGCCAGCAGCCGGAAGGGCATAAAAGCTGCGGACGTTGCCGTGGTTGCCAGTTGATGCAGGCAGGAACGCATCCTGACTATTATTCTCTGCTGCCGGAAAAAGGAAAGAACACGCTGGGTGTTGACGCGGTGCGTGAAGTCACTGAAAAGCTGTACGAACATTCGCGTCTGGGCGGTGCCAAAGTGGTGTGGATCCCCGATGCTGCCCAGTTAACGGATGCGGCAGCCAATGCCCTGCTAAAGACGTTAGAAGAGCCGCCGGCGCAAACGTGGTTTTTCCTGGCTACTACCGAGCCGGCACGCTTACTTGCCACATTACGCAGCCGTTGTCGATTGCATCACCTTGCTCCCCCGGAGGAATCGTATGCGGTTTCCTGGTTGGCCCGCGAAGTGACTGCCCCGCAGGATGCACTTCTTAGCGCACTACGCCTGAGCGCCGGGTCTCCTGGGGCGGCACTAATGTTGCTTCAGGCAGAAAGCTGGGCGCACCGTAGCGATTTTTGCGCGGCACTGGCGAACACCTTGCATTCCGGTGACTGGTATCAGCTGCTGGCGGCGCTCAACCATGAACAAGCTGCAGCCCGCTTACACTGGCTGGCAACGCTGTTTACGGATGCGCTCAAACGTCCGTATGGTGCTGCCCATTTAACTAACCCTGATGCACTGGCGTTGATTTCATCCATTGCTGAACGGTTCTCCGTGGCGCAGATTCAGGCGATGCTGGGTGATGTGTGCCACTGCCGTCAGCAACTGCTCAACGTGACGGGCGTCAATCGTGAACTGGTATTAACCGATCTTATCCTGCGTATTGAGCATTACCTGCAACCAGGCGCCGTACTGCCTGTTCCCCATCTTTGAGAGAGACATTATGTTTTTAGTCGACTCACACTGCCATCTTGATGGCCTGGATTATCAATCTCTGCATAAGGACGTGGATGACGTGCTGGCGAAAGCGGCAGCGCGTGATGTGAAGTTTTGTCTTGCCGTAGCGACCACCTTATCCGGATACCGCAATATGCGCGACCTGGTTGGCGAGCGCGATAATGTGGTGTTCTCCTGCGGTGTACATCCGTTAAATCAGGATGAAACCTATGATGTAGAAGACCTGCGTCGCTTTGCCGCGGAAGACGGCGTGGTGGCGATGGGGGAAACCGGGCTGGACTATTTCTACACCCCGGAAACCAAAGTGCGTCAGCAGGAGTCGTTCATTCATCACATTCAGATTGGCCGCGAACTGCAAAAACCAGTGATCGTCCATACCCGTGATGCGCGAGCCGATACGCTATCGATTCTGCGCGAAGAAAACGTGACGGATTGTGGCGGCGTACTACACTGTTTTACAGAGGACAGGGAAACTGCGGGCAAATTGCTGGATCTCGGATTCTATATCTCTTTTTCCGGCATTGTCACGTTCCGTAACGCCGAACAGTTACGCGACGCCGCGCGCTATGTTCCTTTGGATCGCTTGTTAGTTGAGACTGACTCTCCGTACCTTGCGCCGGTACCGCATCGTGGTAAAGAGAACCAGCCCGCCATGGTTCGTGATGTCGCAGAGTATATGGCCGTATTGAAAGGTGTTGCCGTTGAAGAACTGGCGCAAATCACCACTGATAACTTTGCCCGCCTGTTTCACATCAACGCTTCTCGCCTGCAATCTATCCGTTAATTGAGTTTTTTTAAAGCTCGTAATTAATAAGTAAACCGAGTAAAGTTCACCGCCATAAAATGGGCGGTAAATAACCAGTTAGACACATTCAGATACTCATTTTATCGGATTGTGCGAATTTTACGGCTATCCACAGCTGAATTGTGATAGCCGTCAAACAAAAATAAGCTGAATTATTTTACTCTGTGTAATAAATAAAGGGTACTTAGATGCCCTGTTCACGGCGAGGTTCTCCCCCCTCGCCAATGCGTGAGAACGTAGAATACGCAAAATCATTCAAGCAGCATCAAGGCGGCAAGTGAGTGAATTGCAGGAGCTTACTTAAGTAAGTGACTGGGATGAACGAGCGCAGCCAACACTGAGGCGGTTTGAAGGATGAAGTGTATAAGCACAAATACTCAGGAGCACTCCTAATTATGTTTAAGAATGCATTTGCTAACCTGCAAAAGGTCGGTAAATCGCTGATGCTGCCGGTATCCGTACTCCCGATCGCAGGTATCCTGCTGGGCGTCGGTTCCGCTAACTTCAGCTGGCTGCCAGCCGTTGTATCGCACGTTATGGCAGAAGCAGGCGGTTCTGTTTTTGCAAACATGCCGTTGATTTTTGCCATCGGTGTCGCGTTAGGCTTCACCAACAATGACGGTGTTTCCGCACTGGCTTCAGTGGTTGCCTACGGCATCATGGTCAAGACCATGGCTGTGGTTGCGCCGCTGGTTCTGCATTTACCTGCTGAAGAGATCGCAGCTAAACACCTTGCTGATACGGGTGTTCTCGGGGGGATTATCTCCGGTGCGATAGCAGCGTATATGTTCAACCGTTTCTACCGTATCAAACTGCCTGAGTATCTTGGCTTCTTTGCCGGTAAGCGCTTCGTTCCAATTATTTCTGGTCTGGCTGCCATCTTTACGGGTGTGGTGCTGTCCTTTATTTGGCCGCCGATCGGTACTGCTATCCAGACATTCTCCCAATGGGCTGCATACCAGAACCCGGTTGTGGCGTTCGGTATCTACGGCTTCATTGAACGCTGCCTGGTACCGTTTGGTCTGCACCATATCTGGAACGTTCCATTCCAGATGCAGATTGGCGAATACACCAACGCTGCGGGCCAGGTGTTCCACGGCGATATCCCTCGCTATATGGCGGGTGACCCGACTGCGGGCATGCTGTCTGGTGGCTTCCTGTTCAAAATGTACGGTCTGCCGGCTGCCGCTATTGCTATCTGGCATTCTGCAAAACCAGAAAACCGCGCGAAAGTGGGCGGTATCATGATCTCCGCGGCGCTGACCTCGTTCCTGACCGGTATTACCGAGCCGATCGAGTTCTCCTTCATGTTCGTGGCGCCGATCCTGTACATCATCCACGCGATTCTGGCAGGCCTGGCATTCCCGATCTGTATCCTGCTGGGTATGCGTGACGGTACGTCGTTCTCTCATGGTCTGATCGACTTTATCGTTCTGTCCGGTAACAGCAGCAAACTGTGGCTGTTCCCAATTGTCGGTGCTGGCTATGCTATCGCCTACTACACCATCTTCCGTGTGCTGATCAAAGCGCTGGACCTGAAAACACCGGGTCGTGAAGACGCGACTGAAGACAGCAAAGCGGGCGCAACGGGTGAAATGGCTCCGGCCTTGGTTGCTGCGTTCGGCGGAAAAGAAAACATCACTAACCTCGATGCGTGCATTACGCGTCTGCGTGTCAGCGTGGCTGACGTCGCCAAAGTGGATCAGGCTGGCCTGAAGAAACTGGGTGCAGCAGGCGTGGTGGTTGCGGGTTCTGGTGTTCAGGCTATTTTCGGCACCAAGTCCGATAACCTGAAAACTGAAATGGATGAATACATCCGTAACAGTTAAGCCGTAAGATGTTGGGGAGAACTAAGGCAGCCTGCGGGCTGCCTTTTTTAATGCATTAATTGGCCTGAACACGAATCGGCGCGGTGGCAGCAAATAGCCATGGACGAGCATCACTGTTTACGCGCGGTGACAAGGTTTCTCTGACTTGCTGATGGTAATCATCAATCCACTGCTTTTCGCTCTCGCTCAGCAGATGCAACTCAACCAGATTCAAATCAATAGGCACCAGCGTCAACGTGGAGAAGCGGCAAAAGCCAGGGCGACTGTCGATAATTTCCACCTGATTCTCAATGCGGATACCGTATTGTCCGGCCAGATAATATCCTGGTTCGATGGTGATAATG
The DNA here is from genome assembly GCF_005280945.1 of Citrobacter sp. wls718. Classification (NCBI taxonomy): domain Bacteria; kingdom Pseudomonadati; phylum Pseudomonadota; class Gammaproteobacteria; order Enterobacterales; family Enterobacteriaceae; genus Citrobacter; species Citrobacter sp. wls718. The sequence continues at coordinate 17,700 of NZ_SZWV01000103.1, read as the reverse complement.
TTGCCCGCAACCAGAGGCCAGGGATTCACTTTCTTCGCAATGCGGTGCGGCTGCTCGTGGATCAACAACTGATGTCCGACACCGTGGCCGGTGCCATGATCGTAATCCAGGCCCAGCGCCCAAAGTGCCCGACGGCTAAACGCATCCAGTTGATGCCCCTGAGTACCGCTCGGGAATTGCAACGTGATCAGCGATAAAAAGCCTTTCAGCACTGCAGTGTAATGCAGTCGACGCTGTGGATCCTGCGGGCCAAAGGCGAGGGTGCGCGTTGTATCCGTAGTGCCGTTCTGATACTGACCACCAGAATCATTTAAATACATCGCCTGAGAGGTGATGGGGGTATTGGTTTTTTCGCTGGAATGATAATGACACATTGCCGCATTGCTGGCTGATGCTGAGATCGTACCAAAACTTTGTTCAATAAACCCAGGCTGCTGCTGGCGAAACGCCAACTGTTTTTCCTGGGCTTCCAGTTCGGTTACCGGATTACCCGCAGCCTCACGTAAGGGGACTTCATGCGCCAGCCAGGCGAGGAAGTTCACCCAAGCGGCACCATCCTGCTCATGACATTCGCGATAACCCGCTAGTTCTGTGTCATTTTTATGTGCTTTGATAAGCGTTATGGGATCGGGTGCCCAGAGGAGTTCGCCGCCGTGCTGTTCAATGGCGAATCGCAGTGCAACTGGTGCATAGTCTTTATCGACCAGGAAGCGTTTCCCGTGGGCAAGTTGCTGGCAGCGAGACAGAAAATCCTCTTGTGGCGAAATCGTTAATGCGTTCAGTAGCGCTTCGGGTAACTGCTGCGTTTTGTTGGCATCCACGAACCACTCCAGTTCACCACTGCGATGTAGCAAGGCAAACGAAAAAGGCACCGGAACCATATTGAGATCTGAACCGCGCACATTGAGCAGCCAGGCGATGTTATCGGGCAGGGTGATTGCCAGAAAGTCAGCCTGATGCTGAGCAAGTTGCTCGACGATCCGTGCGCGTTTCTGCGCACTGCTTTCGCCGCTGATCTCAATGGGCATTTCGCGGATGATGCCGCAGGGGGCAGCCGGACGGTCGAGCCAAACTGTATCGAAGGGGTCGGTTTCCAGCGCGACCAGTTCGCAATGAGTGGCCAAAAGCGCCTCAAACTGGCTGTTGACCATCAGCAGAGGCTCAAAGCCAATGCGGGTACCTGCTGGCACATGCGTCTGCAAATAATCGGCTAGCGGCTCGTCGTGTAAATGATGAATCTCGAAATCGTCCAGGGAGACTTCGTTACGGACCTGGACCTGGTAACGTCCATCGACAAACATCAATGCGCGATCGCGAAGCACCAGTGCCAGACCGGCTGAGCCGCTAAAGCCGGTAAGCCAGGCCAGTTTATTGTCGTGTGGTGTGCAATCCTCACTCTGATGAGCGTCGGCGCGTGGAACAATCATACCATCCAGCCCCTGTGCTAACAGGAGATTGCGCAGGGCGGAAAGGGGCGTTGAGTTATGCATAGTTACCTTCAGGCCTTAACGGAACGGCGGTTCGTTGAACGTACGTAGTTTGCGGGAATGCAGGCGATCGCCTTCGGCGCGAAGCCGATCGATTGCCCGAATACCGATTTGCAGATGCTCGGAAATTGCACCTTCATAAAAACGGTTGGCCTGGCCTGGCAGTTTAATCTCACCGTGCAGCGGTTTATCGGAGACGCAAAGCAGGGTGCCGTAAGGTACGCGGAAACGGTAACCCTGCGCGGCAATCGTGGCGCTCTCCATATCGATAGCGACGGCACGACTGAGGTTAAAACGCAGCGCAGAGGCAGAATAGCGTAGCTCCCAGTTACGGTCGTCAGTGGTGACGACGGTGCCGGTACGCAGTCGCTGTTTGACCTCTTCACCGGGCATGCCGCTGACCTCTTTGGTCGCGTCATACAGCGCGCGCTGGACTTCGGCGATGCTCGGAATCGGAATATCTGGCGGCAGTACGGCATCCAGCACGTGGTCGTCGCGTAGGTAGGCGTGGGCGAGAACGTAATCACCTATGGCCTGGCTCTCACGCAGGCCGCCACAGTGCCCAATCATTAGCCAGACGTCAGGACGCAGGACCGCCAGGTGATCGCAAATGGTTTTGGCGTTTGACGGGCCAACGCCGATATTCACCAGTGTGATCCCCTGACCGTCGGCGGTGATTAAATGCCAGGCGGGCATCTGGTGCTTCTTCCAGGCAAGATCGGAAATAGCCTCTTCCGGTGCCTCAGTTTCTGCGGTAATCCAAATTCCACCTGCGCATGACAGCGCAATATACGGACTGTCCGGGTCGAGGATCTGGCTACAGCCCCAGCGCACAAACTCATCGACATAGCGAGTGTAGTTGGTGAACAGTACGAAAGGCTGAAAATGTTCTACCGGTGTGCCGGTGTAATGGCGCAGGCGTGCAAGTGAAAAATCAACGCGTCGGGCGTCGAAGTGCGACAGGGGAGAAAATTCTGCCGGGTGAAATGTTCCATCCGCGGTTTCATCGCCAATCTGCGACAGTTCGGTAGTGGGGAAATGGCGCGTTAATCCGGCGCTCATGGAGCGGTCGAGCGTCAACTCAGAACCGTCTATCACGTAGGGGTAGGGGATCTCGTGCTGGGACGGTTCGACAGAGATATGCGCATCGTAATCCTGGTACAGCAGGGTGAGCTGTTCTTCAAGATAAGGTCGGAACAGAGACGGGCGAGTAATGGTCGTGGTATAGCAGCCAGCATGGGTAAAACGGCCATAGGCGCGTGTTTTTGGAGGATTCGTTGCGCTGCCATCCCAGGTCACAGAAAGCGAAGGGTAAACAAAAAGACCTTTATCTCGGGCGATGATGTCAGGAAGCGTCCCGGTTTCAATGTACTTGCCAATGGCGCTACGCAGAGCCTTAACTGATTGCTCATACAATGCGTCCAGTTTATCCAGTGCCTGAGCCGGGGTCAGGCTGGAGCCCTTATTGTTCATGTCTGTCTCCTTGTTCCACAGATGTGCTGCTCTCCCGATAGTATGTCACAGGAATGTGAAACAAAAGTCAGACGTTAAGGAAGAATCTGCGAAGGCCGAACGGCCTTCGCAGAACGGCTTAGCCGTGTGGTTTATCTTTCATCAGAATTGCGGTCGCGGCAGAAATAAGACACCCCGCCATCAGGTATATGGCTACGCTGTGCCAGTTTCCGCCCGAGAAGGTCACCAGTGCCGCGGCAATAAACGGGGTAAAGCCGCCGCCAACGACGCTGGCTACCTGATAGCCAACGCCAGCACCGCTGTAACGGTAACTGGCGCCAAACAACCCGGTAAACATTGGCTGTTGCACGCAGACCACCATGTCGTGGGCGATGTTTGCCAGCATAATGGCGAAGAATACAATCCAAAAGATAGACTGTGCCTCAAGGGCCATAAAGAACGGAAAGGCACAGAGCGTGCCGACCAGAGCGCCGGTAATGTAGACCCGTCGGCGGCCGAAGCGGTCAGCAAGCCAGGCGAAACAGGGGATGGTCAGACAGCTCAACCCACCAACTAACAGACCGATATTCAGAAATAGCTCGCGCGGTAGACCCAGATTTTGCGTGGAATAGTTGAGTGCAAACGCGGTGACGATATACATGGTCAGCAGCTCACACAGGCGCAGGGCGATTATCTTTAAAAATGCGCCCGGATGGCGGATTAACGCCTCAACGACCGGCAGCCGCTTTTTCTCGGGCAGAGGTTCCTGTTTTTGCTGCTCGAACTCAGCTGATTCATCCATGCGGTTACGCATCCATAATGCACCAAGTACCAGCACGATGCTGAACAGGAATGGGATGCGCCAGCCCCAACTCAGGAACTGCGCATCGGTTGTTTGTGAACTGATCAGCGAAACCAATCCGGTCGAGAGCAATAGGCCAACGCCATAACCCACCTGCACGCCGCTGCTGTAGAAGGCTTTTTTATTTTTTGGCGCGCTTTCGACAGAGAGTAACGCCGCCCCGCCCCATTCGCCGCCGACGGCAAAACCCTGAATGGCGCGTAGTGTTACCAGCAGTACTGGAGCCCACCAACCGATAGTGTCAAAAGAGGGGATGATGCCAATCAACGCCGTGGCAATACCCATCACCCAGACGGTAAGCATCAGCATACGTTTGCGGCCAAGACGATCGCCGAAGTGACCGAAGATAACTCCGCCTAATGGGCGGAATAAAAATCCGACACCAAAGGTGGCAAAGGCCGCGAGCGTGCCCATCGCCGGGCTGACTTGCGGGAAAAACTCGCGGTTAAAGACTAACGCGGCGGTGATGCCATACAGCAGAAAATCATACCAATCGACCACGGCACCGGCGAAGCTGCCCAGTGCGGCACGTCGAGCGCGATCGCGATGATGTAAAGAGGAGTCCTCCTGAGGACTCGCGGAGATGAGGGTGGAATCCATAGCTATCCTGTCTGTACTGATTTTTTGTTATTAGTATTGGAATAAGGTTACGCACATTGCAGTCGATATATTAGCGACTGTGATGAGACTACCGCGACAGGCGGGAAGAGAAAACGATTTTATCTGTTACAACGGAGTAAGATGACAAATAGGACGAAAGAGAAAGTAGAAAAACAAAAAGCCTGCTTAGTTTTCTAAGCAGGCTTCTTAAATTTGGCTCCTCTGACTGGACTCGAACCAGTGACATACGGATTAACAGTCCGCCGTTCTACCGACTGAACTACAGAGGAATCGTGTGAACGAGGCGCATATTAGCGAGGGGCGCGGGTGTTGTCAAAGGGGTAAATGCAATTGCGAGTTTGTTTGCTGACAAAATCAACAAAGCGGCGATCTTTCCCGCTTTTTAGATTGTTGCCCTATTCTGGTGCGCCACAGCATGTGGTGGGGCAGAGGAAAAGACGGCTGCCAGGGTAAAGAATATTTATCATTGACCTCCAGGCCTTGTTTTACGGGCACTGAGCGCTGTGGCCCGTACTCACTCGAAACTGGCAAGCATTTTGCAAACCTGATGAACATGACTGCCAGCACGGGTTCTGGTATTCCGACAGGAGGCAAAATGAACTTCAGACGGCTGAAATATTTCGTAAAAATCGTCGATATTGGTAGCCTGACCCAGGCAGCGGAAGTGTTGCATATTGCGCAACCCGCGTTGAGCCAACAGGTTGCTACGCTGGAAGGCGAACTGGATCAACAGTTGCTGATTCGTACTAAGCGCGGAGTGACACCGACTGACGCTGGAAAGGTGCTTTATACCCACGCCCGCACGATTTTGCGGCAGTGCGAGCAGGCGCAGCTTGCCGTCAGTAATATCGGACAGACCTTGAGCGGCCAGGTGTCTATTGGCCTTGCCCCCGGGACGGCAGCGTCATCTATCACCATGCCGTTATTACAGACCGTGCGCGCCGAACTGCCAGAGGTGTTGATCTACCTGCATGAGAACAGTGGAGCGGCGCTAAACGAAAAGTTGCTCAGTGGTCAGCTCGACATGGCCGTACTCTACGAACGTTCTCCGATCGCAGGTATTACTAGCCAGCCATTGCTAAAAGAGGATCTTTTCCTTGTCGGCACACGAGATTGTCCAGGGCAAAGTGTTGATTTAGCCGCTGTAGCCCAGATGAATCTGTTTCTTCCCCGGGATTACAGCGCGGTGCGTTTACGTGTAGATGAAGCATTTTCATTACGCCGTTTAACGGCCAAAGTGATTGGGGAAATTGAGTCTATTTCCACCTTAACCGCAGCGATTGCCAGTGGCATGGGGGTGACTGTTTTACCGGAGTCCGCTGCTCGTTCACTCTGCAATGCGGCAAATGGCTGGATGGCGCGTATTACCACCCCATCGATGAGTTTGCCGTTATCGTTGAACGTGTCGGCCAGGGGGAGTTTATCGCCTCAGGCTCAGGCGGTGAAAGAGATCCTGTTGTCGCTTGTCGGTAGCCCGGCACTGGAAAACCGTGAACTGCAGTTAGTGAGTTAAACCTTATTCCGTGCAGGAATAAGATGCAGGTTTTTATTATTTGTTATGCCGGTCATCAGACTTTAACAATAGCGTAATGTCTGATGTATCCGGAGTGTAGAGTGAATTTCCAGCAACTTAAAATCATCCGTGAAGCGGCACGTCAGGATTACAACCTGACGGAGGTCGCGAATATCCTTTATACCTCGCAATCGGGGGTAAGCCGCCATATTCGCGAGCTTGAAGATGAACTGGGTATCGAAATATTTATCCGCCGTGGTAAACGCCTACTTGGTATGACCGAACCGGGTAAAGCCCTGCTGGTTATCGCTGAACGTATTCTCAATGAAGCCAGCAATGTTCGCCGACTTGCCGATCTGTTTACCAATGACACTTCCGGAGTGCTGACGATTGCCACTACCCATACGCAGGCACGTTATAGCCTGCCTGCGGTGATTAAAGCGTTTCGCGAACTCTTCCCTGAAGTTCGCCTGGAGTTAATTCAGGGCACGCCGCAGGAAATCGACGCACTATTGCAAAATGGTGGGGCAGATATCGGTATTGCCAGCGAGCGGTTAAGCAGCGATCCCCTATTGGTGGCTTTTCCATGGTTTCGTTGGCATCACAGCCTGCTCGTACCTCACGATCATCCGCTAGTCCTGACGTCCCCGCTGACGCTGGAGGCCATTGCTCGCTGGCCGCTTATTACTTACCGCCAGGGCATCACCGGGCGTTCACGTATTGATGAGGCATTTGCCCGCAAAGGATTACTGCCAGATATTATCCTCAGCGCGCAGGACTCTGATGTGATCAAGACCTATGTGGCGCTGGGACTGGGCATTGGGCTGGTGGCGGAGCAATCCAGCGGTGAACAGGAAGAGGGGACGCTCACCCGTCTTGATACCCGGCATTTATTCGATGCCAATACTGTCTGGCTTGGCTTGAAACGCGGTCAATTACAACGTAATTACGTTTGGCGATTCATCGAGTTATGCAATGCAGGGTTATCCGTGGAGGAGATCAAGCGACAAGCGATGGAGCCAGATGATGAAGTAATGATTGATTATCAGATATAAAAAAAGCCCGCTTAGAGCCTATTCCATTAGGACTATTTTGCTTGCCATTTCGAACCTGGGCAGTGCTCAGAATCCTCACGTACTACGTGTACGCTCCGGTTCTTCCGCGCTTGAGTCAGTAAAATCAGCCCGGGTAATTTGGAATTGATTAAGTAATAATGTTCTATGGAATAAGACAACAGTTGGTTTTATGGAAAAAACACACTCTGACTCGTCTGTCACAAAGTGCAAGATTATCGCGACAGGAATTGCCTTACCGTCAACGTGCGTCACCTCTGCCGAACTGGATAGCAGATTCGGCAAAGCGGTGGGTTATGTGGAAAAACGTTGTGGTATTGTTCATCGTTATCACGCCTCTTTGCACGACAGCCAGGCGGGACTGGCGGCACAGGCGCTACAACTGGCGCAGGTCGGTGCGCATTTTATCCCGCTGGATCTGACGCAAGCCCGTCAAAATGGCAGTATCGGTTAATGACTGGCTGTCACGCGGTGTGGCACTGCGCCGCCGAATCCTCGCCCTGGGGCAAACAGGCGGAATTTTTCCTCGCCAATGTGCTGGCAACCCGCGTGTTGGCGCAGGCCGCCGGACATGCCCAGATACCGCGCTTTATCCATATTTCGACCCCTGCGGTCTACTTTGATTTTCAGCATTATTACGTTCTGCCGGAAAGCTACCGTGCGCGCGCTTTTTCCAGCCATTACGCCAACAGCAAATTTCAGGCGGAGCAGGAAATTAGCGGTGCCGTCACCCGTTTCCCCGCCACTACCTTTGTGCTACTGCGCCCTCGTGGTTTGTTTGGTCCGCACGATAACACCATCGTTCCACGCATATTGCAGCAACTGCAGCGCGGTGGTGGGGTGTTGCGTTTGCCGCGTGGCGGCGATCTGCATACGGTCATGGTCATGCAGCCCATCCTCAGCGGCGATCCTGCACTGGAAAGTGTACTGGCCTCGACGGTGGGGCAGTTGCGTGGTGCGGCATTTCTTTGGCTGATTGACGATGACGATGCGGAAGCTGCGCGGGTCACGCAGCGTTTGCAAGTACGCTATCCCCAGCAGCATATTACTGTTCTCTCCTTTCCTCAGGCGCCAGAGGGCGTTAATCCCAAGCTGTTTAAGCTGGAACAGGCGAGGGTGCAGGTAACGCGTGATGTGATTCTGATGCTGGACGATGATGCAGTATTGAGCGCGGAGTCATTGTGCAACATGCTGGATGCTCTGACGGAGAGCACGCTGGTGACAGCGCTTCCCTGGTATCGTGCGGCGGATAACCTGCCTTCCCGTTTGCTGGCGTAGTTTGTTAACGACAACTCAGCCCTGACCTATTTGCCGCTGTTACCGTTTTCGCCGCCACTGACGCTGAACGGTATGTGTTACGCCATTCACGGTAAAACGCTGGCGAGTGTTGGTGGTTTTGCGCCGGTGTTACGTCATCTGACGGACGATCTGGCGATGGCGACACTGTTAACTCGCCATGGCGTGCGTATTGTGCAGTCTGCTGCGGCGGTGCGCGTGCAGACCAGCGTTGCCGATGCTAAACGCTATTTCCGCCAAATGCATCGCTGGTTCCTGTTTGCCACGCTACTGATGCATGAAAAAAGTGCGGCAATCAATCTGGCTATTTTTCTGTTGCAGGGGCTACACCCTTTGTTGCTGTGGGCACTGGTGATTCTGGCCTTTGGTGGGGTGACCCAAACGGCTCTGCTTCTGGGGGTATTAGCAATACACCATCTGGCGCTGCGTTACGTTCAGCGTGCGGTCGCGGTGGAGATCCCCTCGCATCCATTGTTGTCGTTGCTCTCTGAGTTACTTCAGCCTTTCCATTTGCTGAATGCGCTGGTGAATCGCACTATTTACTGGCGCTCGCGGCGGTATCGTATTTTCAGCAATGATTGGTTTACGTCGCTATGATAAAGCCGGATTTGCAGATTGCCTTTATTACTGGCCGTAGCCGTGCGGATAACTGCTCGCTCAGTCCCGCACAGGCAACGTTTATACAGCAGGTCGTCGGCCACCATCAGCACGTGGATGTGAATTTTCCGTGGACCGTACAGTCCGTGCCATGGCTGGCAA